>CAMWSV010000058.1 GCA_947177015.1 uncultured Porphyromonadaceae bacterium | reverse complement strand
TTGCACTGCCAATCGGAAGCGCATATCGGAATTGCAGGATTCGCGGCAAATACTCTCGGAAAGGTCGGTAGACACATCATTGATGAGTATAACTTCAAAATCGTGGAAGGTCTGTGCCGAGATGGAATCGAGAGCCTCGCGAAGCCACTTTTCGGCGTTATATACCGGCACGATAATGGAGATAGCGGGATAGGGGGAATCCGGATCGTGGTCTTCCTCTATCATGGCCTTCAACTTCTTCTGAGCCACCGAGCGCAGAAGTTTTTTGGCAGGTCCGCTATCTTCGGTTCCGAATAATCCGGTGTAGTAATCAGAAATGTAACTGCCTATATATTTCTCGTAGGGGGAGACTACGTATTTGGATATAAATTTTGCCAATCGGCGCTCATACACCCCTGAGACTGCGCGTGTGATATGTTTTGTAAGGTATTTGGCTACCGGCCGATAGATGATAGCCCCGATAAATGTCACCACTACATATACCGACATTATAATCCAGTTGGGCGTGACTCCCTTGGAATGGAAATCGAAGAGAGTGGAGCCTAAGAGATGCCTTACGATAGGATGCACTATATAGAGATAGGCGCTTATGGTGCCCACCCATGTGAAAATAGTGCTGAGTCCGGGAGTCTTGTCGAGTATAGCCGCTATGCCTACGATGATGCAGATGGCGGCAATGGCTGCCACTTGCCAGCCGAACGGCGATTTCAGTAGCGGGAAGAAGAGTAATATCGAAAGGATAAACGCCACGACCACCATAACCAGAGGCACGCTTTTACGCCGCCCGAAAGTGATGCCGAATGCGAAAGGAAGCATCCAGCCTACGAAGTTATGCCGCAGATAATACACTAAATCAGCCATTGGGAGCACACGGCTCGGCATCACGAGATAAGAAACGATCAGATAGCATATTATGGTGAGACTCCAGAGAATCCATGCGGGCTTCCGGCGCACTGTGAGTGCATAGATGATGTATAGTTCAAACGAGAGACCCAGATACCAGTATACGCCCGGCACTACCGGAAAGATATCCTGAAAGATTCCATTGAGTTCGGTGAGCGGGATGAGTTCGCACATCAGCCGGTGATAATCGATGCCTTTGCCCACATACAAGGAATGAATGATATCCTCACATACGAAAACCATTACCGCCGGCAGCATCAGGAAGAAAAGTTTACGCCAGTTGCGCCAGATGAATCCCCCGGCGCTGAATCCGGGGTCGGGATCATAGCGCTTAGCCAATCCGAATCCCGACAGGAACATGAAGACCGGCACGCCATACCATCCCAGGAAAGAGAGGAAATCATAAAATATAAGTGGATTACCCGAGTTGAGGTGCCGGAAGAAATACACGTTGAGCGCCGGATAATAGTTAAATTCAGCCTCATTAATGATGGTGGGGAAAATGTGCACCAGATTATGAAGCATGATTATGAGGATGGCGAGCGCACGCGCTATGATAGTGGCACGGCGCGTCAGTTCGAACCTTTTCGAGAATAAATTTCGTATGGATGTATGTGTAGAATCGGCCATAAATTGCATATATTATGCAAAAATAGTAATTTTGTTTGAAATTCTACTCTTCGGAAGTTGCAGAGATGAATGATATTATACGAAAAATGTTGAATTTGGTCAAAAAAGGTAGTTTTAATGCTGTAAAACATATTTTTTTGTACGGCGTCAACGTAGTATTGGATTTCTTTTATTCCAATCTGTGGATGTGTATATTCTATATGTTTCTGCTCGGTGGGATAGCAATGTATCAGTGGACCCCCGACGGCTCCCTTGCCATAAGCGTCGAGACACTGCTTCGCGGACTGCGCAGTAGTGTGCTCCCGGCACTCCTGCTGATGACACTGCGCGGAATTATACTCGTGGGGAAACCACGGATGTGGCGCCGACTGATCGCCGGATTCCTGACTACCCTCACCGTGATACCCTGTATGTCTGAGACGTGGATGTCGTTCATGCTGCACACCCGCATCAGCGACCGTATAATCCGCCTTATAGCCGATACGAATCCCGGCGAATCCGGCGAATTCTTAAATCTCTATCTTCTCACTCCCAAGAGTATAGGTATATTGGCAGGTTATCTGCTGCTGTTAAAGATAATTTATGACCTTCTGAAATGGGTGGGAAAGCGGATGCTGAGACTCTCGGAAAATGATATTCTGAGGCATCTGCAGCAGGGTGTGGCTATCCTGCTTATCGGAGCGGGGATATGGTGGTGGGCTCTCCCCGCAGAAAATAATTATAACGCCGAGAACTCACTCAATACTTTCCATAGGCTGCAGAAGATGATAGCCGTGCATCAGCGCACACTGAAGAATATCAAGGCTCTGGAGAAGACTCCCTCTCTTGCCGACGGCAGAATCAAGGATGCTGCCACACCGCCGGCGCATATCATCTGGATTATCGGAGAGTCCGATTCTAAAGCCCACTGGAGTCTTTATGGCTATCCACTCCCCACCACCCCGGAGATGGAGCGCCTGATGAATGAAGGAGATCTTCTCAGATATGAGGATGTGATATGCTTCGAGCCGCGTACCTACAGGATGATGGAGATTCTGTTTACGCCCTATGTGGTAAGGGAACATTCTTCTCGATATCTGAAGACACCTCTCACGCCGATGATTCTTCGCAAGGCAGGATATAAGGTGCGCCTGCACGATAATCAGGCTACCCTCGTGCGCGGGGACGACCAGGCGGAGGTGGGTACGAGTAACTTTATGAATTCCAAGGTGCTGAGCAACGCCAACTTTGATTATCGAAACGATAGGATGTTTACCTACGATATTGACCTCATAAATGAGGGATTGCGGGTGATGAAGGAGGATAAGGGTGATTCCGTACCGACGCTCGACATTTTCCATCTCAATGGGCAGCACTTTTCGGCGGAAAACAGGTATCCTGAAGGGTTTGGCAAATTCACTCAGCGAGATTATTCCCACCGCATGGATCTGAGCAATGAGGAGAAGAGACAGGTTGCGGCATACGATAATGCCACAATGTATGTGGATAAGGTGCTTGCTCACCTCATGGAATCGCTCAGGGGTGAGGATGTCGTGATAATCTATCATCCTGACCATGGAGAGGAGATGAACGATGAGCGACACTGCCACGTGCGCACTATGGACAGCCACAAACTGCCGCAATCCGCGCCCTACGTGCTGGAGATACCGTTCCTTGTGTTTACCACTCCCGAATTCAGACAGAATCATCCCGACCTCTATCTGCGATTGGAGCGCGCCGCCGATGAGAAGCAATCGCTCATATATTTCAGTCATTACCTGCTTGATGTGGCTGAAGTAGACAGCAAATACCATCGTGCGGAGTACTCTCCACTCTCTCCGGAGTGGAGTCGTCCTGCCCGAGTTGTAAAGGAGATCGGTACTTACGACCACTGGAAACAGCAGCATCGCCCCTGACATTGAAACCAAGAAATTGTTTTAATTTATGGATAAAAAATTCTGAAGTATCTTCCGATACTTAAAAATGAGGTAAAATAATACTACTGGATAGTTAATAATACTATTTGATAGAAAGCGAACGCACCTCCTTAATGGAAGATGCGTTCGATCTTTATAGTGGGATGAGAGGTATCAGAAGCGGAAAGTTTCGAGTTTCATTTCGCTGAGGGAGCGCATGGTGGTAACTTCCTTGATGAAGACTTCCGATTCGGAATGGGCTTTGAGTGCATAGTCGTCGGCCCAGGTTTCGCAGATCATCATTACTTCGGGGCGCGTGGCACTCTCGAAGATATCGTAAGCGATGCAGCCGGTCTGCTGCAGAGTGGCGGCAGTGAGTCGGCGCGCGGCATCAAGCACCTCCTGACGATTCTTTTCGTCAACTTTAATAAAGCAATTTAAACGTAACATACCATTAGTAATTTTAAGGTTTTTATAATGACATTATTTCGTATAATGTCATTATAAAAAACGTTCAATCTTCAGCGTTTATTTTAGCAATCGAAATGATACATATTTGTTTGATCTCACGGCAAAAAAGAATGGAGGCGATGTCGGGTTGACATCGCCTCCGGATTATAAGGGGATCGGATATTACTTGCGGATAAGCACCTTCTTACCGTTGATGATATAGAGGCCGGGGTTGAGAGCCTTGAGTGCTTCGAGAGAAGCGTTGCGTGCAACAATGCGGCCGTCGATAGAGTATACGTCTGCTGCTACCTGAGATTCTACTTCATTTACACCTGTAGTATTGGTATAGAGTTCGTAGGAGATGCTGATGGGGTAGTTCATACCGTCTACCGTGAGATCAGAGCCTGAAATTGTGAACACGTATGTGCCGTCTGCTGCGAAAGGAGCCGAGGGAGTGATCACGATTGCCTGATGGTCGTTTACAGTCTCAAGGGCAACCTCAGCAGTGAATTCGATTGTGCCGAGGTTTACTATAGCGTATGTGCCGCTGTTGAGAGTTACGTTTTCGGCATCGGGGAATTCGATTGTAACCTTCTCGATGGGATCGCTAAGCGTAGTTTCGTTAGAGGGAGTAATGATAGTGGCAACCTCAATTTCAGAGGGGAGGAATGTGTAGTTATACACGAGTTCCGGATTGCGATTAGTGTAGTCAGAGTTTGCTGCCACCACGAGTTGATAATTACCGGCAGGGAGTTTGATAGAACCGGGTTCTGACTCGCCGGCAATGTAGAACATGATGCCGTTGCCTTCGTTGTATTTCTTACCTACGAAAGTCTTGATAGCGTCTGACTGACGTTCGCCATCGATCACCTGATAGAGACGAGCGGAAGCCTTAGCCACCATTGCGATAGTCTTATCTTTCGGGGGGTAAAGCACGAAGTAAGCCTCGGTAGTGGTCTCGGAGTCACCAACCTTGTCGATGATGGGAGCGGAAGGGATCTGGTATACTTCGCCCGGTTCGGGAGTGATGGTGTAGCCGGCATTGTCGTTTTCATCGGCATCCTGCTTGATGATTGTGTATTTTGCTGACTGCAGGAGTGACTTTGAGGGTACGCGGGCACCGTTATACCACACGTTGAAGGCTCCGTCGCGGAAAGTGAAGGTCACGATGCCGGACTCGTAATTCTCAGGCATTGTGATAGTGGCGGTCGTGCCATCGATTACGGGTACGAGTTCGCCTGATTGTACAGGCTCGAAACCGGTATCATCGCTATTTTCATCACCCGACATTGCCTCGGATTTCAGGGGAGAATAGTCGTAATAGATGTTTCTGGTCTCCTTATTCTGGGTGGGGAGATTGTCAGGACCATATCCGCCGCTTACGAATTCAACCTTGTCCGCACCGGGGAAGTCGATTGTAATGGTCTTGAGTTCTGAAACTGTGGAACCGATAGCGGGTTCAAACACGAGTTGCGGGTTATCGATACCCCATGTGCATGACACCGGATCGCTATTGAGGGTGCCGTCGCTGTAATAGAAATATCCGGCAGGGATAGTCACAGTATAAGTACCGGAATATTTGTAGGGGCTGGTCTTTAGATTATCCCAGAAAGTAATGTGAAGGGTTCCGTCTACATTCTTAGTGAAACCATCGAAAGTGTACACAGCGATTGTGTTTGAAGCGGGAATCTGCTTTACGATTTCACCATTCTTTTCGAGCACAGCATATTCCTGACAGAGGCGGTTGACCTTCAGCGGAGTAGTGGATTGAATTTCAACAGAACTGAGTCCGCCGGGATTATTCTCCATGTTGAGAGCCTGCGATGCGGCGGGTGTCCAATATACCTGCTGGGCAGACATCGTAGTTACTGACATGGCTGCCGCAATGCACGATGCGAGTAAAATTTTGTTCATAAAAATATGGTTAATAGTGAGTAAATTTAAAAATTTAGAGTTCCGATTACGGTTAATTACTTAAATAATTAGATAAGAATTAAATGCAAATCTAATAAAAATATTTGAAAAAACAAATTTTTGTAAAATATTTCACAATAATCTCGCCGATTTCATAATACTCACGCCGATATTTTTCATTCCACAGTTTTCATCTCGCCATAAAGCCGTATAATTATGTAAACAAGTAAATTATGTAGGATAGACTTAATTTTATACAGAATAGACTTAATTGCGGAAAGTTCAGAAATAAGAGATAGTGTGCGGTGGGATAGTGGTGAACATTGCTCCTGGAAGAGGTGGACAGTAACGATTGGAGAAGGGTGAACAGTGCGCCGGGGAGTGATGAACAGTAGCGAGTGCAGGGGCGTTGAAATGATATGAATATGATTGCAGTTTTTTTTCAGACGCATCCGCTGGTGGCGGTGTTCCTTACGGTGGGAGCCGGCTTCTGGCTCGGGAAGGTGAAGATGGGCTCTTTCAGTCTGGGAGCCATCGCCGCCACGCTGATTGTGGGTGTGATTATAGGGCAGATGAAGATTGTGGTGCCTGATATGTTGAAGAATGTGTTCTTCCTCCTCTTTCTGTTTGCTACGGGTTATAGTGTTGGTCCGCAGTTTGTGAGGGCTCTGAAAGGACCGGGATTGAAGCAGGCGGCGTTTGCCGTGGTGGAAGCATTAGTGTGTGCCGGATTGATTATCCTCACAGCCAAACTGATGGGCTACAATAATGGTATCGCTACCGGACTCTATGCCGGTGCCCAGACCGCTTCGGCATGCCTCGGCATGATAAGCGACACAGTGAAGGAATTGCCCATTGCCCTGAAGGATCGCGAATATCTGCTTATGATCATACCGGCCTGCTATGCGGTGACTTACGTGTTCGGCACAGTGGGCACGGCATGGTTTCTGTCGTCGGTGGCTCCGTCGATGATGGGAGGCATGCGCAAGGTGCAGGATGAGGTGGCGCAGATTGAGACCGAGATGGACAAGGAAGATGTGCTCGCTCCGGGTCAGATACATGCCGGACGTGAAGTCTCATTCCGTGTATATCGGGCGGATAATGATTTCTTCGCGACGGCACGCACAGCCACTGAGATTGAAGCCTACTTTCTTGATCAGAATATAATAGTCTTTGTGGAGCGCGCACGCATTGGCGGTAAGGTATCAGAACCGGATGCAGAGATAAGGATTTCGCGAGGGGATAACGTGGTGCTCGGGGGCAGACTGGAGGAGATTGTGGATATGCAATCCAGGATCGGACCGGAGGTGAACGACCCTGAACTGCTTAACTTCGGAGCGGAGAAGACACCGGTCACTGTCTCCGCCAAAGGAGCGGGAGGGATCACTTTCGGTGCGTTGCGTCGTCGCAAGTCGATGCAGAGGGTGATGGTGGCGTCGATCCGCCGCAACGGGATGTCGATTCCCGCCAAGGCAAGAACGGTGCTCTATCCCGGCGACGTGCTGACGCTGGTGGGGTGGCCTCGCGATGTGGCTAAGGCAGCGGCCGGCATCGGATATGCCGATCGCCAGACCAACGTGACCGATATGGTATTTTTAGGATTGGGTATCGCTGCCGGTTGCATATTGGGTGCAATTGCAATCACGGTACACGGCATCCCGATGTCGCTCGGAGCGAGTGTCGGAGCGCTGATAACGGGTCTGCTGATGGGATGGCTTCGTACGAAGCATCCTACTTTCGGAAGAATCCCGGAGGCCTCGATCTGGGTGCTCAAGAATTTAGGTGTGAATATGTTTATCGCAGTGATCGGACTTACCGCCGGTGCATCTTTCCTCTACGGACTGCAGGAAGCAGGGTGGATTATCTTCCTGATCGGCGGAATATGTACGATTTTGGGATTGATAATCAATATATTCATTGCCCGGAAGATTTTCAGGTTCTCAGCGCCGGAGACTTTGGGATGTGTGGCTGGAGGGAGATGCAGCGTCGCCGCCATAGGCGCCATTACCGACACCTTGAAGAGCGATGTGCCTAATCTGGGATTTACAATCACGTACGCGGTTGCTAATATATCGTTGGTGTTCTCAGCATTGTTGGTGTTGTTTTTGGTGTGATTTTTTTGGGAGGGGGATTGGAAGGACCGGAATTATTGGAAGAATTGGAATTATTGGAGGGATTGGAGATTGGCTTTTCTCAGAACTATCGGGGGCTGGGAGGCGTTTATATTTTAAGAAAGGGGGAAAGGGATGTGAAGATTAAAAATTGCTTGAGATGAAAAACACACACTATAGACTTATCTTAATTGCCGGGGCAATGGTGGCTTCGATGACTTGCGGATTGGAGTCGGTCGCTGAAGTGGTGCGGGATTCTGCTCAGATATGGTTTCATCAGTCTAAGTGGGATCTTGATGAGAATTATCGCGATAATGGCGCTGATCTGAACCGGATGATTGAGCGCCTCAGGAAGAACGAATCGTCAGATTCCGCACTGAAAATTTCGGCTGTGAGGGTGATCGGTGCGGCGTCGCCCGAAGGAAACGTGGCAATAAACGCCGCCCTGTCAAGGCATAGAGCCGATAGAATATTCGATTATGTGTCGAGCCACTCCGATATAGGGGATTTCACGACAGATTTTGAATTTGTGGGTCGTGACTGGGCAGGATTGAAACGCCTGGTCGAGGCTGATGATGCCGTGCCAATGCGGCAGGAGGTGATAGGGTTGATAGATGAGATTCAGAAAGATATTGCGGCGCAAGGTGCTGATTCCGAAGCAAACCTCTTGCGCCTGAAGTGCCTCGGAGGGGGAGTCCCTTACCGGTATATGTATGCGCGGATGTTTCCGCAGTTGAGGTATTCATCGATGTTTGTGGAATATACCTATCGCTATCCTGCCCGGCTGATGCTTAATTCATTGCCGCCGGCAATGATAGATATCACGGCGCACCCCCCGATGGATGTGACGCTGATGATTCCGGACAGTTTCATCGCCGGGGAGAGTCTCTGTCACCCGTTCTATATGGGCATCAAGACGAATATGCTTTATGATGCTCTTGCCCTCCCCTCGATCGGTGTCGAGTTCTATTTGGGTAAGGAATGGTCGATTGCGGGCAACTGGACATACGGATGGTGGGACAAGAACAGCGCGCACCGCTACTGGCGCGCCTACGGTGGCGATATCGCGGTGCGCCGATGGTTTGGAAAGGCGGCGAAGGAGAAACCGCTTACCGGGCATCACCTCGGCATTTATGCCGGAGTCGTCACCTACGACTTTGAATTCGGCGGGAAAGGGTATATGGGTGGACTGCCCGGCAAGACCCTCTGGGACCGCTGCAACTATATGGCAGGTGTGGAATATGGATACTCACTGCCGATTGCCCGCCGCTTGAATATAGACTTCACCCTCGGCATAGGCTATCTATGGGGTAAGATGATCGAATATAAACCATACGGCAACGAATACGTATGGCAGAATACGAAACGCGTCAACCGGATTGGTCCCACCAAGGCGGAAGTATCATTGGTATGGCTTATTGGTTGCGACAATTATAATCGCAGGAAAGGAGGGATGAGATGATGAGAAGATACAATAAGATAGCGGGAGCGCTTTTGGCATTGACCTGCGGAAGTGTGCTGACATCCTGCCATCATAAGGAGTTGGTATATCCGGATGCTTCGCGCTCAAGATTGGAAGTGGTATTTGACTGGAGCAACGCTCCGGATGCCTCCCCGGCGGCTATGGCATTCTATCTCTATGACCGGCAGGGTGCTTCTCCCGTTCGGTTTATCTTCCAGAATAAGACCGGCGGACAGATTCACGTGCCCTCGGGCGATTACTTCGCCATGTGTCTTAATGCCGACCTTACCGACTGGGCAGTGATAGAACGTGAGGAATCGATGGGCGACTATAAAGTGTCAACCCTCGATGCAGAGCATTTGACGGCAATGGGAATTTCCACACGTGGTATACCGCGTGCGCCCGAATCGGAGAATGAGCGAATCGCAAGCACACCCGGGATGCTGTGGAGCGCAACGCGTACGGATGTATCCCTGCCGGTGGCTTACGAGATTCAAAAGATAGTGCTGTATCCTGAGGAGAAGGTATGCCACTACACGGTGGATGTATTTGTCAGCGAAGATGTGGATGAATTCAAAGATGGAGTTGACGCCACGCTCTCCGGCATGGCAGAGGGATTCAAGACGGGGGTCGAACATGCAAGCGAAGAGAAGGTGACACACCCCTTCCATCTGCTCCCGGATGATGACGCGGATTGTCTGCGCTCAGAGTTTCTCACATTTGGCGAACCTCCGGCAGGGTCAACGCATTACGTCTCGCTCTATATGATAGATAAGGAAGGTAAGGGGCGAAACTTCAATGTCGATGTCACCGAGCAGGTACACAATGCCCCTGATCCGAAGCACGTACACATAGTGATTCGCGGCATCAATCTTCCGGATCCCAAGACGGTGCAACCCGGCATGGGTGGACTGAAGCCCGATGTGGACGCATGGGAGTCAGTGAATATAAACCTGAAGATGTGAGATCTGATGGTTTGAGAGCAGAAGATGTAGATCCCTGATTTGAAAATAGGAATAAGACCCCCTATAGCAAGAAACCATTATATAAAAATACGAGAATAAATTTCCGGCTTCATGCGGGAAATTTTTTGTGTTAATTTATGGCGCTCTGTGAAACAATACGGCGTGCCGGAGTGTTATAATTACAGAAAATGAGATGCTGATAAGCATTGCAGAGAGGGTAAACCGCCGGCAATCCGATCTGCTGAAAAGTTTATCAGAAAATATGCCGCCAAAACAAAATGAAAGACACACATACTATTGAAAAACACAGACTTGAATAGATACTAAGAAAAACACACACAAATAGAGAAGCCGATCGCAACGGCAAATCCGGATAGTATTCCGGAGCGCTGACGGAGAGAGGCAAAATGATGAAAAACACAAAAATTGAAAAACACACTGAATTATGAAAAAGATATACTTACCGATGATTGCTGCGGCAGTTGCCGCACTGGGATTGACCTCTTGCGCTGAAGAGGATATTCCGTCAGCCGACAGTCATCACGACAGCGCAGCGATTAGTTTCCGTCCGGCAATGGCTGGACAGACAAGAGCCTCGGAGATTAATAACTCCAACATCTCCGATATATATGACACCACCGTCATGGGAGATTCTCTCTATATACATGA
>CAMWSV010000057.1 GCA_947177015.1 uncultured Porphyromonadaceae bacterium | reverse complement strand
ATATAGAGAAGGTTCAACAAAAGGTGGACGATGGATAGTCAATAAGTAATAGTAACAGAAACACAGACGTTTTCTCCAAAAATAACGTTATATTCATAAATGACAAGTGAGAGAACTTGCTTCGGTTATTCCCGATAAACTGTATTTCAGATGTCGATTTCCGAAATCTCTATCAGGTTGTGTACTATGGCATAGAGTGTAAGGCCGGAAGATGTATGGATGTCGAGTTTTGCACAGATATTGCGGCGATGGGTTGCCACCGTGTGGGTGGAGATGAATAGTTTGTCGGCAATCTGTTTATTGGTCAACCCCTTTGCGATGTGACAGATAATCTCCTTCTCACGCTCTCCAAGAATGGGTGCCACTTTTGCGACTTCTTTTTTGGAGGGAGCGGAAGCGTTGCTTCTCTCTATCGCGCTGACGAGTGGCACCAACAATCGATTTTCCACATCGAAGTGGGTAGCGAGATCGCGTTCGCATAGTATGATATCAAACAGCACCGAGGATAGAAGGTCATTATCTTTTTGAGAATAATGATAGATGAATATATCCTTGAGTTCGTGCAGTTTGTCTGCCATAGGCTCGTGATGCGCCACATATCCGGAGAGTGTGATGCCGTCGGCCTGTTTTCCATCGGCAAGCAGTTCGGCATATCGGAATATCTCATCATCCTCCTTTTCCATGTGGGAGCGCACCTCGGCGGTATATTCATCGAAAAATTTCAGCATAAGCAACGAAACCTTGTCGCTCGACGACTTACCGATTCCCTCCACAAGATGATGCTTGATGTGGGGCAGCGTTATCGATGTTATGGATCTATGGGCATGACGCAGATAGCCGATCAGTGATTTCAACGAAGCGTCTGCCACCTCAAACGGATAGCCGCTTATAAGATTGCATACGGTGAGGAATGTCCCGGTATGGACTTTATTATCGGCACACACCTTCTGTATGGTCTCGTCGCCGAAACCATACGCAATGTCAAAGCGGCTGATCACATGGAGCAGGAAATTATTATCCTGCACCATTTCGCGCATCGTGTTAGAACCGCGGTATCCAATTTGTCGGTCAATCATGCCAAATTTATTATTTCGCGCCATTGATGCCTGATAGACATCGTGGGATGATGTTTGTCAGCAGTCGGCTCAATGATGCAAATTTACTCTTTTTCGGTGAGAAATCAAAATAGCCGCCAGCGTCACGATGACGAACGACGCCGCAATCCAAAGCATTTCGGCTATATGGGAAAAGGGCTCAACCCATATTTCTTTTAGAAAATTGTTTCTACCCATTACCTCTACGAAGGTCCAGAAAATAATGACGGTAGCGATCGCCTGGCGCAATGCCTTTCCCCACGTTTTACATTCAAGCAAATCCTTCAACATGAATATTGACCCGGCGAGGCAACCGAAAGCAAGGATAAACGTGATCGGATGCCGGTCGCCGAGAAAATGGCTATCATAGCAGAGAAGGAGCACCAGATAACTTGCCCACATTATCATGATGAGTTCCATGAATGTCGACACTGCGCTGTTCCGCTTTATAGTTCCTTCTTTTTTATGCGAAAAGAAGTTGAGGAATGGGCAAGCGGTAGGGACACTTGTCAGATAAAACAGCATTACCATCACGAAAAATCCTATCGATGAAGGCATTATGAGATATTCGGGTTTGGTGACTACTTCTCCGTTCTCGATGAGTGGCTCCACCCCGAAGCGATTGGCATAATATACAAAGCCGAATTCCACCGCGCCGGTCCAGAACAGCAGACCTCCTGCCAGTCCGGCAACCGTACGCCCGGTATCTGAATTCAGTTTCCTGCCGAAAACCACGATCAGTACCCCTGCTACTCCCATTGCGAGTGCGGAATAATTCACTGCCTGAGGAGTCATCAGATGTTCCATCACTATCATCAGAGCATGCCCCAGCGGCATACACAGCAATACGATCACAAACGAGGCTATGCCTCGTATAATTGATTTTTTTGTCATATTTGAAAGGCTAATCCCGCCATGAAGGAGATTCCGTCCGTAAGCGGGGCGTTAAGGTAATAATATTCAGGTTTATAATTGAAGAGATTGTCAAGAGCAAGAGTCAGTTTAAGCCTCCCGAAGAGTGTCTGGACTATCGAAAGTTTCCAAAGGGTATACGCCGGATAAACGTTTTCGACTGTACCCTGCGAGAGGTCATAATAATCCCTGTATTCCTGATTGGAGACGGCAGAAAGGAATCTGCCGTTAAGCCCGATATCGAAGGTGTACTTCTCGGAAAAGCGATGATACCAGTTGATGCGTGCCGTCAGCGAATGGGGACGCGCCGGCATATATTGGTTGTTGGCTTCATTCCCGTTTCGATCGCGCACATTATGCTCGTAAGTATATGCATACGATAATTTTGCGCTCAATCCGCAGTTCCATGCCGCCTGCGCCGAGAGTTCAGCGCCTGATGAATGGAAATCGGCGAGATTTACGTAATCGAGATAAAGTTGGCGGTTATCTCCCGGCAGATAATACGCCACACCCGTTGTTATACGGTTCTCTACATAATTGTAGTAGGCTGTTGCCGTAAAATTATATTGTCCGCGTGTAAAATCTGCTGATACGTTTAAATTATGACTCAATTCCGGCTTCAGATCGGGATTCCCCTTCACGATCCAGATTCCCCCCATGTCGAATTCGTAATATTTTTCCTTCAGGGTAGGCGCCCGGAAACCCATTCCGTATGCGGCGCGAAGATTTAATTGATTTAACGGAGTATACCGAGCCGATACTTTGGGTGTGAAATGCGAATGTCTGCCGTCTGAGAAGTAATCGTAACGCAGAGTCCCGACAACCTCCCATTTCTTATTCAACGACCAATCATATTGCGAGAATATGTCGAATGTGTCTTGCTGACGTTGCGCATCTGCCAGTCTGGTATTCAGCAGATAATCCCGCATATAGTCAGTTCCGAATGTCAGTACTCCCGAATCTCCGAAATAATGATTGTATAGCCCGCGCACCGAATTTTGCACGTTGCTGTAATTGCGTATTTCCATGCCGGTGAGGCTGCGGAGTTGCGACTTATCGTATTGGTCGAAAGAATACGACACTTCCAGATGGTCAAGCCTCGTCATATCCCAACACCCCTTTATCCCTCCCGTATAGGAACGATAGCGCTCCGGTGCATCGATTTCCCGTGGCAACTCCCGCATATAAAAACCTGCCCGAGCCGTTATTTTCAGTCCCGCAAAAGGGAGATATGAGAATTGCTCCTTTACATTGAGGGTCTTGTGGCCGTAGATTGTGCTGATCACCCTCGTTATGGGGTCAGCGGCGTTATGTACGTCATAACTGTCCATTCGGGAAGCGGTAAGCGACAGATTATTACGTATATGACTGCTTTTGTTGGATAATCCGAGAATATATCTGCGGTCATTGTGCCTGGCAATTCTGAAATCAAGATTCCCACCGAATTTCTTTGCCGCTTCTTTAGTGATTATATTTATCACGCCTCCCCCGGCATTGCTGCCGTAGAGAGCGCTCGATGCCCCGCGCACTATCTCTATGCGCTCCACATTGTTCATGTCGATGCGCGAAAAATCCACATCATCCATTGTTTCGCCTGCCATCCGCTCTCCGTCAATGAGAAAAAGCACGCTTTGACCGCCGAAGCCACCGAAATTCATGTGCACCTGCTGATTCATCGCATAACTGAACTCTACTCCCGGCATTTCCGCTTGCAGGAGATCTTCAATATCAGTGGCGTCAGTTCGGGCAATATCCTTTGCGGTAATAAGTCGCGTCTGTACCGGTGAATCTTTCAGCAGTCTGGGCACTCTCGTACCGGTCACGACCACTTCATCGAGGTCGAGCCCGTCCCAAAAGGTCGTGTCAGGCAATTCGGTCTGTGCCGCCACACTGAGAGGTATTAGCAAAATGGCGGATATGGCGAGTTTCATATCGGATATTTATAATTGATAGTCAGACAGCATTTCGTACCCGACGCGCTCATATAGTCGACGAGTTGCAAGGCGGCAAATGTCCCGTCCTTCAGTTTGAGAATAAACACATGATTATTCAGGGAAAACGCCGGGGGCATAGGAGGAATTTCCATTTTGAGCCATTCTCCGAGTACGCTGTTTATGTATATACCCTGATTTCCGATTATCCCTGACAACATCCTGTCTTGCACTGCCCACACGTCTGTCTGATTCCACTCATCTTCGGTGTAGTCAAGTTGTTCAAGCCGGTTCAGATCATCAGGCAACTCGGCTATCGACGTATAGGAGGTTTCATATACCCCGACGCCATTGGTTCTTACATTGTTGCGATGCACCGCGAATGTCCAGTCGGCAGGCTCGGACTGTTTGGGTGTGGGTGTGAATTCACGAAATTCATAATTTGAGATGCCGGCTCCGAACACGTCATACCGGTAAGTATATATCCCGGATTCCTCCGATTGAGGCATCACGGTTTCGACTGTTGAGCCGGAACAGGGAATTTCATACGTCTGCCAATGAGGATAAGATTCGGCAAGGTCGATATAATGCCATTCGCCCCAGTCGGAAGCGTCAATGTATAATTGCCCGTCTATATACAAGTTTTCGGATTCAAGAAGGTCGTCATAAACCCCTGAAAGGATACCTTGACATCCCGAGAGCATTGCTGCTCCCGCGATGACAAGGCATTTCATAATTATGGTCAACGCAAATTTCCTCATCGGTTTTACTTTCGTCCCTCGAATGTAGCGGTTAGAGCCAATGGCATTTTACCCGGTGAGAATGGATTCTCGATTGTCAGATTTCCGTTTTGATCTTTGGCTACGATGATTGAAGTGGGATCATTCAGCGGGTAGGATATACCGTTGATAGTCTGAGTAAACCCTTCGCCACCGTAATTGCGGTAGAAGCCCCCTTTGGCTTCATCATAAACGAGATTGCTCATGGTGACACTGCCAAGCGTCATGTCTCCCATCATAGTTCCCGTGAGTGAGTATTCCGGGAATGAAACGGTAATTGTTTCATTGTCACCCGCGGTAATGCTACACGATATATCCGTCTGATACGAATATTGATCTGCCACCTTCAGCGTGATCATACCGTTATAAGTGCCTGAATATTCTTCAGCAAGCGTGGGTTGAATCTCCGGCTCTTCATTGCCTGAACAAGAAACAAGACTGACACTCAGAATGGCAAAGAAAGCCATCGGCAGGAGCAATTTTCTGATTACTTTTTTCATAGTTGTAATTTTATCGGTTTTCATGATGCAAAATTACAACTGTCCGGCTGATACCGCAATCCCCTGAAATAAGTAAAATGACTCACCGAAATTCACCCTCCGTTAACCTCAAAAGGGTATCGGACCTACTGTATGTGCCGCCCTCCCGGGCTGCATACAGATAATAAAAAAGGGATAATAAAAAAGGTTGAATCATCAGATTCAACCTTTTTGCGGGTGTCCAAGATGAGAATCGAACTCACACGGCCTAATGGCCACTACCCCCTCAAAGTAGCGCGTCTACCAATTCCGCCACCTGGACTTTCCTTATTTTAAATTCGCAGGATTGATAACCACCCTTGAATTACTTTGCAAAGTTAACTATTTTATCTGAATTATCCAAATTTTTTCTGATTTTTTATGTGTCAGATATTCTGAAATTAGCAGTTTCCGAAATTAAGCCTCTAAGATGCAACTATTTTTTAAGAGTTTACGTTAATAATGAATAAGAATGTTAACCACATTGTTATAGTGATGTTGTAATAATGAAGTTGTAATAGTGAAAGAGAATCAAATAAAAACATCAGGCGCCCCCGCGCCCCGCGAATATTGGACGCGCGACCGCATTGTATGGTGGATTATCGGTGTGGGCGCCACAATCGGACTCTTCTGGCTTCTCGACAGACTCAGCGATGTCCTCCTCCCCTTCTTCGCCGGTTGCCTTATCGCATACCTGCTCAATCCGGTAGTTTGTTTCTTCCAGGAGAAAGTCAAGATCCGCCACCGCTTGCTTGCCGTAGTCGTTACCCTCCTCGTAGTGGCAGGCGTTCTCTTCGGCGTCGGTTGGCTTTGCGCCCCATTGATCGCCGACGAAATCGACACCCTCGGCTCCATGGTGGAGAATTACTCGCGCCACGTGGCATCGCTCAAATTCCTCCCCATCGAAATCCAGGACTACATCCGCGGAATCGACCTCAGCAACGTCAAGGCTATCCTCAACAGCGACTACCTCGCGAAGATGTTCTCCAAAGGCACCGACCTCGTGAGCCGCAGCGTGGAGTCTCTGCTCCGAATACTCGAATGGGCTCTGATGTTCATATATATAGTGTTCGTACTCATAGACTATCGTCAGATCGTGGAAGGCTTCAAGAAGATTTTCCCTGTCGGCATCCGCCCCAAGGCAATGGAAGTGGTGGGCGATGTGGAGAAAGCGATGAACAGTTATTTCCGCGGTCAGGGACTTGTGGCTCTCTGCGCCTGCATCATGTATTGCGTGGGATTCTCCATTGTGGGACTCCCACTCTCGATCGTGATGGGCATACTGGTCGGAGTGCTCTATATGATACCCTATTTCCAATATGTCACACTCATTCCCGTGGCGATGATATGCCTTATCACCTCCCTAAGCGGTCCGGAGACATTCTGGATGATGATGGGCAAATGTCTGCTCGTATACCTTATCGTGCAGTCAGTGTGCGACTATGTGATCACCCCCCACATCATGGGCAAGGAGATGGGGTTGAACCCGGCGGTGATACTGCTCGCCCTATCCGTATGGGGCAGTCTGCTGGGCATCCTCGGCATGATCATCGCACTCCCCGCCACCGCCCTTATCCTCGCCTATTACGAGCGCTACATCTCAAACCGCGGCAACTCCCTGCCCTCTTCTACCCCAACTGCTCCGCCTGATTTCCCCTCTGATAAATAATAGGTAAATAATCATAAAAGAACGCTCAATCCCGTAGGATTGAGCGTTTTTTATGATTGGGTAACTAATAATCCGGACGGATTAAGCGTGGGGCTGCACGTTGATAAACTTGCGACCTTCCTTACCGGTAGTGAACACTACTACGCCGTCGATGAGGGCGAAGAGAGTGTGGTCCTTACCCATACCTACATTCAGACCGGGATGGTGCTGAGTGCCGCGCTGACGCTTCAGGATATTACCGGCTTTGCAATTTGATCCACCGAAGATTTTAACGCCGAGGCGTTTGCTTTCTGATTCACGGCCGTTCTTCGAACTACCGACACCTTTTTTATGAGCCATATCTGTGAATTAAATTAAGCGTTAACAATTGATTTGATGAGAACTTTTGTGAAGTACTGGCGATGACCGTTTTTACGGCGATAGCCTTTACGACGCTTCTTCTTGAAGACGATTACCTTCTCACCCTTTACGAGCGGTGTGAGCACCTCACATTCAACTTTTGCACCTTCTACGGCAGGCGCACCGACCTTAACGTCGCCGTCGGCATCCAGAAGAAGCACCTTGTCGAAAGCAACCTTGTCGCCTTCCTTTGTCTCTTCGCCGAGATAGTGGACATACAGATACTTACCTTCTTCAGCCTTGAACTGCTGCCCCTTGATTTCTACGATTGCGTACATCGTTATTAATATATTTTATTTGGTTTCACCGTTGGGCGGAGATCCTTTTTCAATCTCTCTTTTTGAGCCTTGGCGGAATAATCATACAAAATTACTATTTTCTTGCGAATTATACAAGTTTTCTGCCCCTAAATCACATTTTTTATTTGTACGGCCTTGTTTTTTTCGCAGGTCACATTCTTATTTGCAGGTCATTATGTCGAGCACGTAGAGGTCTGTGGCGCGCATGGCTTCTCTCCCTATCGAGGTGAGATTGCGGATCGTGCGGTCTACGTCTTCGTCGATAATCCCTTCGGCTGAGGTGGCTGCGTGTCCCTCGGTGGCGAGCATCGCCGACATCAGTGCCGTGGATACTCCCGAACTGATCTTCATCGCACACGAGGGCTTCGCCCCGTCGCAGAGCATTCCGGTCAGGTTTGCCACCATATTCTTCACCGCATTAGCCACTTCGTCATATTCCCCGTCCATCAGATACACCAGTCCCGCAGCAGCCCCTGTAGATGCCACCACGCAGCCGCAGAGTGCCGAGAGTCTGCCCAGGCTCTGCTTGATATAGATGCTCGTGAGGTGACTCAGCGTCAGAGCGCGTATGAGTTGCTCCTCTGTGGCTGAGATGGAATCAGCGTATGCCACCACCGGCATCGTGGCGCAGATACCCTGATTGCCCGATCCCGAATTCGACATCACCGGTATCGGGGCGCCCCCCATGCGCGCATCGCACGCAGCCGAAGTCCACGAGATGATCTTGGCTGCAGGGGTGTCGCCGAAGAAAATCTTTCCGCGTCCTGCCATCGTCGATCCCAGCGAGTGACCCCACTCCTCAGCCAATCCTATGCGGGCGGCCTCCAGATTAAGATCACGGGCCTGAAGTATAAACTTTATATCCTCCAGAGGTGTCTGAGTGGCGAAATTCCACACCGTGAGCAGATCCAGACGCTCATCGTCATTCTCCTCGGCAGCAGCCGGCGCGGGAGCATCCCCTGCCGGTCTGCCCGCCGCCTCGGCATCCGCCGCCGGCTCGCTCCCGGGATTCTCATTAAATATTATATTGCGGTTGCGCTCCAGATATACGAAGTTGGTGTGCGTGCGTGATATTGTGGCGCGCACGCGATCTGTGTCGTGAGACACCTCCACATCGATATGCAGCACATTGGGAGCATCCTCAAAGAGTTTTATCGAAATCTCCTTCTCATCTATAAAGCGCTTGGCTGCCTCCACGGCTTCGGGAGTCACATCCTGAAGCACTTCGAGTCCATATTCCGACTTTCCTATGGTGGCACCCAAGGCTATCGCGATCGGCAACCCGATCATACCCGTGCCCGGGATTCCCACACCCATCGCATTCTTAAGGATGTTGGCACTCAGTCGCACCGAAATCGAGTCCGGTTCGGCTTCAAGGAGTTCCACAGCCTTTGCCACACATAGTGCCACGGCGGCAGGTTCGGTGCATCCCACTGCAGGCACTACCTCACGCTTGATAAGAGAAATAATCTTTTCTGTATTCATGGTGTTATTGATATTTTTCTTTAAGGCTATTTTATCATGTTTCAGTCAATCTCTGATTTCTGATAATTGATATCTGTCATCATTGCTCGTCGGCTAATGAGAAGAGCATCCGTGTGCGGCGCATACGTTCGAGTTTCTTATTGCGCCAGCATTTACGGCAACAAGCCACATAGCGGTCATTGCCGCCGATTTCCACCTGTTCCCCCTCGGTGATGATCTCGCCGCGGGAGTCGATACGGGCATTCATGATGGTCTTTCTGCCGCAGGTGCAGGTCGATTTCACCTCGTCGATAGTGTCTGCCATCTCGAAGAGACGACGCGAACCCTCGAAGAGGTTACCCTGGAAATCCGTACGCAATCCGTAGCACACCACATTGATTGCGAAGTCATCCACGATAGCAGCCAATTGGTCCACATGTTCGCGCGAAAGGAACTGAGCCTCATCCACCAGCAGCCAATTAGGCGCGCCCTGCAGATCGGCATCGAGCAATTCCCGGATTTCGGCATAAAGATTCGTATCGGCATAGATCCACCGGCACTCGCGTTCGATGCCGATGCGCGAGCGGATCACGTTTTTCTTATCGCGGGTATCCACCACAGGCTTCATGCATAGATATTTCAAACCGCGCTCCTCAAAGTTATAAGCAGTAGTGAGAAGCATGGCAGTCTTAGCCGAACCCATTGTGCCGTATCTGAAATATAATTTGGCAATTCGATTCATAATGTCAGTAAATAAGCGAGTATTCAGTATATACTTGCGTATGAGAATTACAAAAATAGTGAAATTCTATGAGTCTGACAAATCACCATCACATATTAACGTAGATTCATCCCATATTAACGTATATTTTTATACTTTTCAGGCTGCCGAGACCTCTCACCTGCCGATGATTCCATCTATCTCGTCGAGGCGCGCCGGATTTTCTTCCGGGCAGTGCAGAAGCCGATCCGCTGAGCAATCCGCAGGGACTAAGATCCCTTCTGCCAAAATATGAGGGTCTGATTATAAAAACCGTGAGTCTGAATATATGAAGATAAAATGAGTATGAATATAAAAAAGTGGGTCTGAATATAAAGAACGAGAATCTGAATAAGCCGAAATTAACGGTAGAAATTTTCAAGAAAATGATAGCAAAATGGAAAGTCGCGCTTACCACTTTGCAAGGCAGAACTTTCCTTTTGCGAAAAGTGAAATTTAAATAAAAAAACTTTTAAAATTTAAACCATCAATAGAAAAGTGTTGTTATATTTGCATGCTGAAAGTGCGAGACACGCACGATCTCTTAATAAATTTGCTTCAATAAAGTAGCCAAAAAATCTAATATGCTATATGAATAAATCCGGAATTCTAACCATCAGTGTCAATCCTGCTGAATCGACTATCGGATCTCTTCATCCCGAAGTATACGTGAATCGTGTGCGTCGGAATTTTGATTTGGAGGGTGCCAGAGTGGCACGTCGCAAATCAGGAACATTTTTAAGAACGATCTTCGGTGCCACTTCAATCTCCGGCAAATGGAGCATATTGCTGCTTATCGCAAGAGTACTCTTCGGAGGCTTCATGATCTATGACGGAATCTCCGCAGCCGGCACCCCACTCACGGCAATCATCTCAATCATTATCGGAGTCCTGCTGATAATCGGACTCTCCACCCGCTTAGTGATGACTGCCACCGCCATCGGTTTCGGAATAATTGCAGGTATGGCTATCGAAGCCGGAGGTCTCCCTATCACCACAATCGCCATCGCGGCGGCAAGCGCAGTTATGGCTATCGCAGGTCCCGGACGTTATTCTTCCGATGCAATGATCCGCAGAAATATTTTCCGTAAGATTCGCCGCTACGAAACCCGTAAACTTATGGACAATCGTTTCTCTTACCGAGCCTACCAATACGCCCGCGAATTCTAATCCCCGTAATTTACATTTAACCGATACCGAAG
>CAMWSV010000056.1 GCA_947177015.1 uncultured Porphyromonadaceae bacterium | reverse complement strand
CCGATGCGATTTTTCGACAGTCGGAAACTTGGTGACTCCCTTCGCCGTATGGATGATAATAAGCGGATACAGTCGTTTCTCACTTCGGATGCGGTGGGGATTTCATTTACAGTGTTAAGTGCGATAGTGCTTAGTATTGCACTTGCCTATTTCAATCTTACGCTTTTCGGAATCTTCATTCTGTTTTCGCTTCTTTATGGAGGATGGATATGCTTGTTTCTGAGAAGGAGGAAGACTATCGATTATGAATATTTTGCTGTAGAGAGTGATAATCAGAATTGCACGTATCAACTTCTCTCATCTATGCAAGAGACGAAATTGCAGGGGTGTGAGACGCGTAGGCGCAACGAATGGGAAGAGATCCAACAGAGGCTGTATGAGGTGCAGATGAAGAATCTGCGACTTCAGCAATCGCAAGAATCGGGTGCGATATTGATCAATGAATTAAAGAATATCATAATCACTGTATTTGCAGCAGCGGCTGTGATTGACGGGAGGTTGTCGCTTGGTGATATGCTGGCGATTCAATTTATAATCGGTCAGCTCAACACTCCGGTACTAAAGATCATATCGTTTATTTATTCGCTTCAGGATCTCAGAATTTCATTCGATCGCATAAATGAGATTAAGAATATCGATACAGAGGACTCTATTGACCAAAATACCTCTGCCGAAGCAGATCATTCGGTCTTAGATATGGTGAGTTGTGGCGATGGGAAAGAGTCAACCGAAGTGGGAAATGCACTGGAAAGTAGGAGGGAAGAGAAAATATGGGAAGATTATAAAGTCTCAGCAAAGAGTGAAGATATCGTTGTCAGGAATGTAACGTTCCGCTACAATCGTTTCTCACCTCTACTGACACTTGATGATGTGAGCGCGGTATTTTCCGAAGGAAAGGTAACAGCTATTGTCGGTTCTTCGGGAAGCGGAAAGAGTACGTTGATGAAGTTGCTATTGGGATATTATAGACCTGAAAAGGGTGAGATATTGATTGGCGGAATGAATCTGAGGGATATTCCGCTCAGGGAATGGCGACAAAGGTGTGGAGTTGTGATGCAGGAAGGTTTCATTTATAACGACACTATTGAGCGAAATGTGGTGATGGAAGAGGGTGAGGTAGATACTGCGTTGTTTAGTGAGTCACTCAAGGTGGCGAATCTGCAGAATGAGGTAAATGCTTTGCCTCTGAAGGGCGCTACTGTAATTGGCAATAGCGGTCGAGGACTAAGTTTGGGGCAGAAACAGCGTATTCTCATAGCCAGAGCCGTATATAAGCAACCGGATGTAATATTGTTTGACGAGGCTACTAACTCCCTTGACAGCATCAACGAACAGAAGATAGTGGAAAACCTTGAAAAAATCTACAAAGGCCGAACAGTAATTATCATCGCCCATCGACT
Source organism: uncultured Porphyromonadaceae bacterium (assembly GCA_947177015.1). Taxonomy (GTDB): domain Bacteria; phylum Bacteroidota; class Bacteroidia; order Bacteroidales; family Muribaculaceae; genus Lepagella. The sequence goes on along the minus strand of CAMWSV010000056.1, from coordinate 9,703 downwards.
CTGCACGATCCGCAACGCTGATAATATCATAGTAATGGACAAAGGGCGAATCGCAGCAACCGGCACCTTCGATCACCTCAGATCTCATAGTCCAATTTTCTATAACCTTGTCAAGAACCAGTTGGAATTATAACCGTCAATAATTTATTTCAGAAAAATAATATATACAATTTTTTGTTCTGATAAGCAATATTGTACTTCATAATTCGTAGAGATGTGAGGTCTCAGGGGGTGTATGGGAGCAGTTGTTAGCCTTTTTTTTTGACTTTTAGACTTTTGAAAATTATTTTTTTATAAAATACTTATAATCAAAAAGTTAATATTTCTTTTTTTAGACTTTTAATTTGGAACTTAAACTTTTTTCGATTAATTTTGCGGTCATAAAATTGAGATACGGAGTAATATGAATATTCAATCCTTGTGTATAAAATATCTACGTCAAATCTAATAACGTCACCCAATAAAGTAACCTCATTCATTATGAAGAATAGCCAATATAATACGATTTATGACTTTCCTAATGGTAGAAGCGTAATTTATAATGCTTTTACGGATACATTTATAGTGTTTCCGACAACTCAAATTATTCGGAGAGATCCTCTTAATCCGGAGAATAAGGTTCTGATGCAACAGTTAGTTGATAATGGAATGCTGATCGATGAAGATTATGATGAAGTACAAGCCTTAAAGGATAAAATCCGGAAAATTGATAATAATGATTCTCATTTTCATCTTCATGTGAATCCGACCCTTTCTTGTAATTTCAGGTGTTGGTATTGCTATGAGAACCATCGCTCATCATATATGCAAGCTGAGATGGTTGAGAATGTGAAGAAATTAATTGCAAATAAGATCAAGGAAGATAAAGTAAGAACGTTTCAACTATCATTCTTTGGTGGAGAACCGATGCTTTATTTCGATAAGGTTGCGAGACCCATTATTGAGTACGCACAGATAGTATGTAAAGAGATGGCTATTGATTTATCCGTGCATTTCACTACCAACGGTTATCTGATTAATGACTCCATAAAAGATTTCTTGAGAGATGTGAATGTGAGCTTCCAGATATCTCTTGATGGGCATCGAGAGAATCATAACAAGGTAAGACAAGCCCCCGGGGGAAGTTATGACGTGATCATGGATAATATACGCAGCCTTGCCATGATGCGAAAGAGTATAGTGGTTCGAATTAACTATACGTGCGAAAAACTTAAGGATATTCCATATATCGTGGAAGATATAAAAAGTTTTCCTCCTGAGACTCGACCATATATTGTCATTGATCTTCAGCAGGTATGGCAGGATATGAATGATGAGAATAAGGTATATGTCCGTGAGAGAATCGAGGAAGTGATATCGTCTCTGAGGGAGGATGGGATTTCTGCTACTGCTCCATTACACTGTGACAATGTGAATCACTCGTGCTATGCGGATAAACGCAATCATATATTGCTAAATTATGACGGGTTGATTTATTTCTGTACTGCAAGAGATTTCATTCCCGAAAATTCAGTTGGTATCCTTATGAATGACGGAAACTTGAAATATAAGGAAAATGCTTTAGAGGAGAGAATGAATGTGAAGTTTAATCGGGATATATGTCGCAAATGCAGGATAGCCCCCATCTGTGGAGGTGGATGCAGGCAGAAATGTTCTGAAATTAAGAACCCCAATTATTGCGTAAATGGTTATTCTGAAGAGGATAAAGATCGTGTAATATTAGGTAGGCTTGATACTATTATTAATTCTAAAATGCGTGGATATGGCGATGAAGTTGATAAATAAGATATGCAGGTATGGTATGTTGATATTCATACTGTTAGGATGTATTGACAATGCGTCTTCACAGGCCATACGTAGAATTGTAGATCCGGAGCAAAGTCCTTTGGATGGAGTCGTTGTCAACGTATTATCTCCGGTTGATTCAATCTGGGTCTGTTCGAGTATCACTGATGCAGGGGGGCATTTCAATATCTCAGACACAATTCCGAGAGATTATATGTTGATTACCGACCTATACGGGTATGAGAGATATACGGAATTGATAGGAAATTTGCCTGATACAATAATTCTTACTCCGAATGTAAAGGAGTTGCGTGAAGTAACCGTAATCGGCAATAAAGACTTATTCAAGCAAGAAGGTGGAAAATTCATTTTTACTCCGGCAAAATTAAAAACAGAGGTTTCAACGGCATACGAATTGCTGCCTTATGTGCCGTTGGTAAGTCTTGATAAAAACAATATTCTTGAGATAGTTGGCAAATCATCATGTGTGATTTATGTCAATGGAGAGGATCTGCATATTCCTCAGGAGCAACTCTTGGCAGAACTTAAGACACTCCCACCGGATTACATCAAATCCATAGAAGTAATAGTAGCCACTGGGGGCGAATTTTCGGCATCAACAAAGACCGGAGTCATTAATATTATATTGACAGATCGGAATAATGGATTTAAGGGGAATCTCAGTGCAGATGGAAATATTGGTCAGGGTTCGAAAGGGAATAATGATAATATAATATTAACTTTTGCTAAAAGGAAGTTCCGCGCGTCATTCTATTCATACTTTTATTTAAATAACAGCGATAGAAGTACTAATACCATCTATAATTATGCACCGGAGAATCCTAATGGACTTGTAATTGAAAATAAAGAAGAAAAAAATGGCACAAAGTCTTCGTGGAGTAATGATATAAATTTTTCATACGACATAACACGCCAAAACACGCTTTTCGCCGGTTTTGGATTAGTATGTGATAGAGAAAAGACAATATATAATTCCAGTAGTATAACGCATAGCCCGGATGGGAGTGTTACTGAGTCAAATGGTTTAAGTATCTACCATAAACCATGGGATAAACCTAAAGCTATATATGGAACTCTATACTATACTTCTAAGTTGGATGGCAAAGGTAGTAAAGTTGAAGGGGGAGTATATTTAAGAAAGGGCAGCGGATACAATACGACAGAAACTAATTTTAATAATATTCCGAATACCGAAAGAAGAGATAAGAACAAAGGATTGACCGGAGTAGTGTCTTATACCGGTATATTTTCAGACAAACATAATCTTAAGGCAGGATACCGAGTAGATTTAGCAAAGTTATCAAACAATGAATACTCGGATATTCAAAATTACTGTTTTGACTATTCAGAAGATATTCACGCGTTATATTTTCATTGGAATAGCAGATGGAATGATATTCTGTCGTCAAGTATCGGACTGCGGGCGGAATATTCTCGTACGAAGGGAAATATGATTGAAAGATCATTATTTGACAGAAAGGAAACCGGATTATTTCCATCGCTCAGTGTATCCTGGAATACAAGGGATTATAACCATTCTGTCTCATTAAGTATAGACAGATATATTTCAAGACCTCAATATTCTGATCTTAATCCCTATCCTATCTGGACATCGGATAATACCTATATAGTAGGAAATCCGGAATTAAAAAGTTCTAAGACATGGGATCTCAGTCTCTATTATATGCTGAAGGGGCAACTTATTTTCAATGTAAGATATTCAGATGCCAGTCCTCAAGGATACACTGTGAATTATGGAGTGGATGGAAAGACGTTTATGACAAGATTAAATGCTGGTGTTGCAAGAATAATATTCGCGACAGTAGAGTATAATAAGGTATTTTGGGACATCTGGCGATTCAGAGCGCGCGCATATTATAGCCATGATTATAGAAATTTCGATATTAAGGATTATGCAGTGACTGAGAATTATAGCAGAGTAGGTATAGATTTATATAATACCATCACCTTTGCAAATAAACGAATACCTAAAATTGACTTCTTTTTCCAGTCAGGATATTGGGGTAATTCATTAAGTTTTGGAACTTATCCTTTTGTCGATATGTCACTAAGTCTACGTAAGGAAATATTCTCAGGCTTTAGTACTCAGATTGGAGTCCACTATGGATTAGGCAATATATTTACACGTAAATATTCAGATTCAAATTATAGTTACGAGCGAAAAAACTCTTATTCCCCGGTAGCCGTAAATTTAGGTCTAACATACACATTTGGAAAGAGACAGATAAGAGATGCTGACGATAGTTCGGGTAACGTTACTAACGGGCGTTTCAAGTAAATAATAACTTTATAAAATTAATAGTATGAGAAAGGAATTGAAAAGATTCTTAGATGAAGTCATTGATTCCAACTTCCGATTGAGGAGCAATCGGTGGTGTTGTCAATGAAGACCGTAGTCGGCGGTCTTACGGCAAACAGTGCTAACTGTACTAATATGAACTTTTGTCCGGACACAGATAACGGCGGAGATTGTAGAAATTATGGAAATTGCTCAAGCAGTATAAATGGTGGGGATTGCAAGCATATTGTTCCTACTCCCCCTCCTAGGGTTGCGCAAATCTGTGGTACTGGCGGTCTCTGATAAATAATTATCGGATCGATAACTGATGTATTATTAGAGGTAGATTTAATAATTTTGAATATTAAATCTATCTCTAATTTAACATTGTAAGTAGTATAATCTTATACGGGTGAGTTTTACCATTGGTGCAATGTATGACGTCTCTATGGGGTTATAAGAATTTTACTTGGCAATAAGAAAAATAAATATGAATAATATCAAAGAGTTTTTAACTTGCTCATCTATAATATTACATAAGATTATAAAAAAATAGAGAACAGATGAAATTATTTCACTCCTATCAGCAACTTCATTCTTCAGATTGTGGGCAAACTTGTATCCGTATGATTTTACGCCACTATGGGATTGACATTGATTATGCATATCTATGTTCTTTAGTCGATTCAGATCGACAGGGACTTACTATCTCTGAAATAGTTCGGATCTTAGAAAAATTAGAATTTGATGCGCATCCGGTAAGAATTACTATTGAACAATTACATAAAATGCCATTGCCGTCAATTCTTTTCTGGAAAGGAAATCATTATGTAATCTTATATAAAATAGATCCCAAGAGGGATAAATATTATATTGCAGACCCGGCAAAAGGAAAATTAAAACTCAATGCGGAGCAAATTGCTGATGGTTTTATTAATAAGCAGCAAGAAAAGGGAATTGCTGTAGCGCTTGCACCTAAAGATATATTTGGGAAAGCAGATTATCCCAAGGATTCTCATCGACAGAGATTTATCGCTCTTATTCTTAATACTATAAAGAATTTCAAGAAATCAATATTTGGAATCATCATACTTACAATCTTAATATTGATAATGGATTTCATAACTCCATTTCTTTTTCAATATACTATTGACGATGGAATCCGATTAAAAGACATAAATCTTATATGGTTGTTAGTTGGGTCTCAGATTTGTATCTTCTTAGGTAATTATGTTGCTAATTCTATCGGTGACTTTATAATTACAAAAATCGGATTGTCAACGGGAATCAGTTATATTGAAACATATATTAAGAATCTGATTAAACTGCCATTAGATTTTTACAATCGCTATTCACCGGCAGATTTAATCCAGAGAGTAGATGATCATAATAGAATCCGAGACTTCCTTCTGACTATTCCTGCATCCGGATTATTCACACTTTTAAATATTTGTATTTTTGGTGGAATACTGATATATTATAGTGGTGTGATTGCCTTCATATTTTTCTTTTTGTCTATTTTGAATCTTGGTTGGATGTTGTTATTCTTACGATTTAGGAAAGAAATAGATTTCGCATTATCAAATAAAAGTGCGGAGTCACGTAATAATGTATATGAGATTATAAATGGGATTGATGAGATTAAAATTGCAAATGCTTCCGAGGCGCGTACGGAAAATTGGTATAAATCTCAACAACAGGTCAACAACTTGACTATAAAATCAGCCTACCTTAAAATATATCAGAACGGTGGAAATCTATTAATGATCAAAATTCGGGATGTCGTAATAACCGGAATATGTGCTTGTTTAGTAACTCAAGATAGTATGACAATAGGTATAATGATGACTATAAGCTACGTATGTGGACAACTTGCACAACCTTTCTCAAATATACTGAATTATATGAATTCCGTGCAAGATTCACTGATGGCATTCCAAAGAATAGATTCTATTCCGATAGTTGACAAAAAGGATTCATCAGTAAACAAGTTATCACGGATAAATACATGGACGTTTACTAAAATAAGTTATAAGTATCCCGGTGAAGCGTCACCGTTTATTTTAAATAATTGTAACTTTAATATTTCTATTGGAAGAAGTTTGGCTATAGTTGGAGAAAGTGGGAGTGGTAAATCCACATTGTTAAAGATTATAGCCGGATTACTTTGCCCTATGGAGGGGGAAATCTTGATAAATGGAAGTATAATAGGGACGTTATATGATTATGATCTCAATGGACAATTGGGATGCGTACTTCAGAACGGCATAATTTTTTCATCCACTATTTTGGAAAATATTGCAATCGGAGATTCAAATCCTGATATGGAGAGGGCAATTGAAGTTGCACGAATAGCCTGTATACATGATTTTATTGAGAGACTTCCTTTGATGTATGATACGAGAATTGGGAAGACCGGTATGGAATTAAGTGGTGGACAGAAGCAGCGACTCCTGATTGCAAGAGCACTTTATAACAATCCTGAAATTTTGATTTTGGATGAAGCTACTTCATCTCTTGATTGTGGTACGGAATCTATTATAATGGATAATATTTACAAATATTATAAGGATAGGACACTTATAATTGCAGCCCATAGATTGAGTACTGTTTACCGAGCTGACCATATTATGTTGCTTGATGGTGGTCAAATTGTGGAGGCTGGTACGCATAATCAACTGTTGGCAATTAACGGAAAGTATAAAAAACTGATAGATTCTCAGATAATAAAAGATTAAAAAGCCTTTGAAAAGATTAGGAGAATAGATAAATTTTATCTAAATTTGTATATACAAGTGAAAATGTAGATATGATGAAAGAGTCGTTGAAACAGAATCCACGATATATGCACCTCCTGACCGATTATGCATTCAAACTGCTTTTCGGGTCGGAGCAACATAAGACTCTGCTGATAGAGTTCCTTAACTCAGCTCTTGCCGGAAAGGAGACTGTCGTGGATGTAGAGTTTCGTGATAAAGAAATGTTGCCCTTTGTGGAAGATGGCAAGCGAATGGTGTTTGATATCTATTGCACCACTTCTGATGGTGCGCATATTATCGTTGAGATGCAGCGTACCCTACAACCCACGTTCAGTAACCGAGCGCTGGCATATTGCAGCCATAGTCTGCTGAAACAGATTACCAAGGGAGAGCGTTATCACTTCGAGAAGGTGTATGGAATATTCATCATGAATTTTCACCTTGTGGATGTGGAGCCACGTCTTATCCGCAGAATATCACTTATAGATGAGGACACCCACGAAATATTCTCAGACCGGATGCACATGATATTCTTCGATCTGAAGATGATGAAGAATAAGAGTCTCGCAGAGTGTGAGAAAGATATAGAAAGAAGATTGTTTTTACTTAAGAATATGGAGAAGATGGAAGAAAAAGATAAGGATTTTCCGATGTACGATAACCTGTTTGACGCTGCTGATATGGTTCATCTTAGTAATGAAGAGGTAGTCAGTTACGGAGCGTCAAGAATGAAACTTGAAGACGATCGAGAAGGTCTCTTGTATTATGGCGAACAGCAACTTCGTAAAGGAATAGAGCAGGGGGAAATGAATATGCTGAAGACTATAGTCGGCAAACTTAAGGCGAGTGGAATGTCGCTTAAGCAAGTAATTGCCACTCTTGATTTTCCTCAGTCGGAAATCGAGATGCTTTGGGATTAAAATGGGAGATAAAACAATATTATATATTCGTTAGTTACTGTTAGTTACTGTCATGGAGTAACGGATGGATAGGGTTCTATTTTCGAGGGGATGAGGCTATAATATAGACGGGGCTGTAGGTGAGAGTGAAGTCATTGGGGGCTGAGATTGAGGATTGGGGGGTATTTGAATATGACTGCTTAACGATATTCTCGCGCGATGTGCCGCCTCCGCCAACGCCGGTGAGTTTGAGATGCATCATCAGTTGACGGCGCGTAGGAAAATGTAGAACAATGGGTGCAGACTTGATTTCGATGTTATTGAAGTATTTCCCGAGCATATCGCGGAGTTCTTCCTCTGATCTGTAGAGAAGAGGAGCCGGACGCGAATTATCAAGTTCAGCAAGATTTCCCGGAAGGAATGAGGAGCATAACAGTATTCCATCGGGTGTGAGTATCCTTGCTGAAAGGCGGAAGAAACTGTCGGGATCAGCAAACCATTGTATGGTGCTTGCCGAAGCAATCACTTCGAATTGATTATCGTCAAACTCACGGATATACTTCTCCGCATCCCCAACGATGTACTTTTCATCCGGAGCTATTCCGAACGTCGGGGTAGGATATAGATCTATAAAGGTAGCCTGGGATGGATGTAATGCTTTTCCTAATACCCGGGTGAGCAATCCGCTACCACTCCCTATTTCCAATAGGCGAGCACCTTTTACGATGTCTGCCTGAGGAAACATTCCTATTAGTGTATCTACTATGATGCGCTGTGCTGAGGCGTTGTCATCGTATGTGGGCAATGCTTTCCGGAATCTTCCGGCAATTTTGGAGTAATTGGGAGTTACATCTTCAATCACATTCTGTAAATTGACATAATGTGGAGTTTGAATATTTACAATTTGAGTGACCGGTTGATACTCACTCCAATATCGCGACATATTAGCCGGAGGGAAGATGCGGTCGGCATCGGAAATATATGCCCGTTTCCAAGGCAGATTGCCCCGCGTTGCATTGTCGCGGATATTCTCAAGTTCCCAAGCCATCTTATCGAAGTCGGGAATGAAAGTTTCTTCAGCAGGCGACGTGGCAGCTTCTGCTGAAATAGTCACCGATAAAGAAATACCGTCTTTGCTGACAGTACATCCCATTCTTTTGGTAAACTTCAGCAGATTCCGCGCGTTCAGGCCGGCGCGTGTTGACTCGTAAATATTCGTAGGAATCCCATAAAGATCATCAGATGGATATATAGTGCCATTGACGGCAAATGCCGCGCTTATTCTTTCAGCAAATAGGGGGGAAGTCGCTAAGTGCGAAGCGGCAGCCACACCGAGCGACCATGCAATGACAAATACGGTACTATATCCCTCCATGAAAGAAAGGTCAAGATCAAGCGTAGAGTAATCATATACCACGACAATATCCCAGCCATCGGCTTGAAGATTCCGATAGAAGTCGGGACGAGTGCTCCATCCGGCAAAAATGATGATAAGCCGATGAGTCTTTTGAGGAGTCTTAATGATATATTTATATTCCATCTTTAAAATCTGGTTAATGTTCCATCCATTGATCAATTCATCGATCAGCGCTCATGCCCTGATAATGGAGTAAGATTATCTAATCACCGAATACATCTTTTCATCGATAATTACCAATCACAGAGACAAGGCGTGTGATATCATTTTTCGACAAGCATGCATTCAGCGAGAGGCGTATTCGCTCGGCTCCGGCGGCAACTGTCGGTTTGCGTATGGCGAGGGTATCAAATCCATTCTCACGCAGAAAGTCAGCCATATTTAGAGCCTCTCCGGCATCACCCAAGATAATGGGGATAATTTGCGAAGATGAGGGAGTCTCGATATTGACGCGCTCCTCGATTTGCTTTTTGAGTTCCGTGCTAAGTTTACTGAGGTTTTTACGGCGATCTGAGGCCTGCAC
>CAMWSV010000055.1 GCA_947177015.1 uncultured Porphyromonadaceae bacterium | reverse complement strand
CTTGCAGATAACTTCTCGATACATTAAGGGGTATATCAGGCGAATCGATCACACCTTGCATGATGGTCATGAATTCGGGTACTACCCCCTCAACCTGGTCAGTGACATAGACCTGATTCGAGTAGAGCTGGATTCGATTTTTCTGAAGGTCGATATTGCTCTTGACTTTCGGGAAATAGAGAATACCTGTAAGCGTGAAGGGGTAATCCACGTTGAGGTGAATCCAGAAGAGAGGATCCTCTCTGCCCGGCATCAGTTCACGGTAGAAACGCAGGTAGTCCTCATCAGTGAGGTCAGCCGGCTTGCGTGTCCAGAGAGGTTCGGTAGCATTTACCACATTATCTTCATCTGTCTCAACCATTTTGCCATCCTTCCATTCCTCCTTTTTGCCGCAGATTACCGGCACCGGGAGGAATGTGCAATATTTCTTAAGCAGACCGATGATGCGGTCTTTCTCAAGATATTCCTTAGATTCATCGTCGATATAGAGGATGATATCAGTGCCACGTTCTGCCTTCTCGGTGGGATGCATCTCGTATTCGGGCGAACCATCGCACACCCATTCCACTGCTTCAGAACCCTCTTTATATGAGAGGGATTTGATCACGACTTTCTTAGCCACCATGAAGGCGGAGTAGAAGCCGAGACCGAAGTGGCCGATAATGGAGTTGGCATTATCTTTATATTTAGCAAGGAATTCCTCGGCACCTGAGAAAGCGATCTGATTGATGTATTTATTGATGTCGTCTGCATCCATGCCGATACCATGGTCGGAGATGGTGAGTGTTCCTGCTTCCTTATCAACAGAAACCTTAACGTCTAACTTACCTAATTCACCCTTAAAGTCGCCGAATGAATTAAGAGTCTGGATTTTTCTGGTAGCATCGACAGCGTTACTTACGAGTTCGCGCAAGAAAATCTCATTGTCGCTGTAGAGAAATTTTTTAATTACGGGGAAAATGTTTTCTGTAGTAACCCCGATTTTTCCGTTTGCCATAATTTATATTTTTTTTGTGTATTGTCAACAAAAAGCCTATCCCTTAATTAAAGGAATTAAAGGATTCGAGAATGAATTTGCCGATCAGCACCTGATATTTCTAAAAGTATAGAAGGTGGGGATGTAAATTCATTGCTCTGACTATAAATATAACAAATGGCGTGCCAAACGGTTGGAGCGAGTACTATTCAGAAGCGAGAATACGGGCTGGTGCTACTTTGCCGGCGAATCTCGCGGGGAGCATCAGTGAGAGCCATATAATAAATATTATGGCAAGATTTAAAAGTGCTATTTCAGCAAATGAAATTTTCACGGGTACGAAATCGATGTAGTATGATTCGGCATCGAGCGGAATAAAATGGGTATAATCCTGAATGTAGAGCAGGGCGAGTGCTATCACATTACCTATTATCAATCCGAAAAATGCTATTCTGAGAGCCAGACGTTTAAAGATATTACCAATCAGGCGGCGACTTGCTCCTAACGCTTTAAGGAGAGCCACAATACGAATTTTATCCACCATAAGTATGAGCATACCGGAGATAATGGTGACTATTGCCACAATTATCATCAAGGTCAGGATTACAATCACGTTAGTGTCGAGCATAGAAAGCCAATGATAATATCCGGCTCCCGATTGCAAGGCATTTGTGACGTTGTATTGCTTGTAAATCTTATGCGAGATGTAGGCCTCCGTGAGTTTGTGCATCAGATTGGCTGAATTTTCCTGCACCCGGTTAAAATCATTGACATTTATGACAACGGATGTGCCTTGATTGGAATTAATATTGCCGATTTCCTGAATCAGAGGGAGCGATGAAAAAGCATAAGCGCCATCGTAAGTGCTGAAATGAGAATTATAAATACCGGCAATACGCAGCGGACGGACTATGATTCGATCGGTCATAAAATAAGTGTCGATTCTATCGCCGGTTTTCAGTGATAGAGCATCGGCTATGAGAGAAGGTATAAGTACGAGATTACGCGAAGAATCCTGCGAAAAATCCGGAATTGAACCGCTTTGCAGGGATTCTTGGATAAACCGGAGATTATCTCTGCCGGAGAGCGACCGAAGATATACGCCCCGGAAATCATCGTGAGTTTTAAAAATAGCGGGGGCGGAAGCCTGAAGACTGTAATCCGATATGTAAGGACTCGAATCGAAAATTTCACGCAGTGAAGGGGTGAGGCTGATGATCATCGATCTTGAATCAGCGTTTAGTTCAGAGTCGAGGTTATCTTCGCCCGAAGCAACCGAAGTGAGGGTTATATGAGAATTGAACCCTGTAATCTTAGAGGAAATCTCGCGCTTGAAACCGCCTACCACTGCCAGCGCACAGGTCATGACGAGCACGGCGAGTGCCACCGCGGCGATACCCACGCCCACGGCAGGACTGAAACCACCTTTTGAGGAATTCAGAGAGAGTCTTCTTGCTATGAAAAATGAAACGCTCATGAAGAATTTCAGGAGAAAATTAGGGATTAATATAGGAAAAGAGAGGAAAATTGAGGAAAGTTTTTACAAATTTACGAAAAAATTTGGCAATTCACCTTTCAATCATTAACTTTGATGTCGGAAGAGATAAAAATCCCTTCTGCCTTAAATTTAAAAATCGATAGGGGAGTGAGAAATGTCGGTTTTCTCTTTACTTCATAAAGATGAAAAATACATCATTGCCCGATTCGATAAGCCATTAGAAACTTAAACCAATCTACATCAAGGAATGGAAGAGAATTTGATTAAAACGTGTCTTCATGATCGTCATGTAAAGGCAGGTGCGTTGATGTCGCCTTTCGGCGGATTCGATATGCCGATTCAGTATAAGGGCATCACTGAAGAGCACAACGCTGTGCGCCATGAAGTAGGCGTATTCGATGTTAGCCACATGGGCGAAGTAAGAGTTAAAGGTCCGGAGGCTACAAAATACGTAAACCATATTTTTGTAAATGACGTAACCGGAGCACCCGACGGTCAGATCTTTTATGGCATGATGTGCTATGAAAACGGCACTACCGTTGACGACCTCCTTGTATATAAAGTGAATGATGAGGAATATTTCCTCGTGATCAATGCCTCAAATATCGATAAAGATTTTGCATGGATCAAGAAGAATGCCGAAGGCTTTAACGTTACTGTTGAGAATGAGTCGCCCTATTATGGGGAGGTCGCTCTTCAGGGTCCCAAAGCAGAAGAAGTACTGGAAACTGTACTCGGTATCGATGGTAAGGATATCGCCTTCTATAACTTCAAAGTGTTCCATATTGACGGTGAAGACGTTATCGTAAGCCGTACGGGATACACCGGTGAGGATGGTTTCGAAATCTACGGTTCGCACGACTTCACTATTAAAGTATGGGATAAACTTATGGATGCAGGTGTGCAGGCATGCGGTCTTGGATGTCGCGACACTCTTCGCTTCGAGGTCGGTCTGCCACTCTACGGACATGAACTCAGCGAGGAGATTACTCCCATTGAAGCCAGTCTCAGCATGTTTGTCAAACTTGACAAGCCTGAGTTTATCGGTAAGGAAGCCCTTGCCGCTCAGAAGGCTGAAGGTGTAAAACGCCGCATCGTAGGTATTGAACTTGACGGCACTGCGGTGCCCAGAGCGGGATACGCGGTAATGGTTGGTGATGAAAAGGTTGGTGAGATCACTACCGGCTATAAGTCGATTTCAACAGGGAAGAGTGTTGCTATGGCTATGATTAATAAGCCCTACGACAAACTCGGCACAGAAATCGAGGTTCATATTCGTAAGAAGAGATTCCCCGGCAAGGTGGTGAAGAAACGCTTCTACGACAAAAATTACAAGAAGTAATCATCAAACTTTCCGAAAACCAAATAATCAAAGAAACGAAATTAAATAAAATACATAAAGAAATGAGCAAGATTTTAGACGATCTCCGCTATGCGGATTCTCACGAGTGGGTTAAATTGGAAGGCGACATCGCCACAATCGGTATCACTGATTACGCACAGCATGCCCTCGGCAGCATCGTATACGTTGATATGCCCGAAGAAGGTGATGAGGTGACTGCAGGCGAAGAGTTCGGCGCAGTAGAGTCTGTTAAGGCTGCCAGCGATCTTATCTCTCCCGTAAGCGGCGAAGTGGTAGAAATCAACTCTGCCCTCGAAGATAGCCCTGAGTTGGTAAATGAAGACGCTTTCTCTAACTGGATCATGAAGGTTAAGGTAAGCGATCCTTCTGAAATTGACGCTCTTCTTGACGCAGCGGCTTACGCAAAGATCTGCGAAGAGTAATTAACTGAGTGTAAACTCGAAAAGTCTGATGACTGTGTGTCATAATGGTCTTTATGCGGCGTGTAGTCAAAGGAATTGGAGTCAGTTGAGCAGATAACCGACTGACTCCATACAGTTGCCTTTGTGCCACAAAGTATGAAGACCATTATAACATTCTATGCAAGAGATGTGAAAATTTCCTTAGTAACTGATCTTGCCGGCTTATTTCATTTTCAAACTATCATAATCGATGAGCAATAAATTTATGCCCCATACCGAGGAAGATATCCAGGCTATGCTTGAGCGTATCGGGGTGAATTCTATAGATGAACTTTACAGCGACGTTCCGCAGGAAGTAATCTTTAAGGAGGAATACGATATTCCCTCTTCTATGTCTGAAATCGAATTGCGCAAGCATTTTGAGGATCTCGGTAAGAAGAACCGTAAACTCACAGTGTTTGCCGGAGGTGGCGTATATGACCATTACAGCCCCTCAACTGTGGCTCACCTGCTCCAGCGCAGCGAATTTTACACTGCCTATACCCCTTATCAGCCCGAAATTTCACAGGGTACACTCCAATATATTTTCGAATATCAGTCTATCATTTCTGAATTGACAGGAATGGAGGCCACCAATGCTTCAATGTATGATGGCGCTACCTCTACAGCCGAAGCAGTATTCATGATGGTTGCTTCCGCTAAGAAAAAGAACAGAGTGCTTTTGTCTGACACTCTTCCGGAAAGAGTAATCAATGTAGTCCGCACCTACTCTAAGTATCATGGTGTTGAAATCACAGTGATAGCAGAGAAGAATGGAGTGACTGATTTCGAAGCGATCAAGAACGAACTTGAAAAGGGAGATGTGGCAGGTGTGGTAGTAGCCACTCCCAATAAATATGGTATCATTGAGGATTATAGCGGATATGCTGATGAGATCCATTCAAAGAAGGGGTTATTCTGTATCTACGCCGACCCCTCGGCTCTCGCAGTGTTGAAAACACCGGCAGAGTGGGGTGCGGATATCGCCTGCGGCGACGGTCAATCGCTCGGTATGCCTCTTAATTTCGGGGGGCCGTATCTCGGCTTCATTTCATGCGTGAAAGGTATGCTCAGAAAGATGCCGGGTCGCGTGGTAGGTGTTACTAAGGATGCTGATGGCAAGCGTGCTTTCGTGCTTACACTTCAGGCTCGTGAACAGCATATTCGTCGTGAGAAAGCCACTTCCAATATTTGCTCGAATCAGTCGCTGATGGCTCTTTATGCCACAATCTACGTTGCTCTTATGGGTAAGCAGGGCATGAAAGAGATCAATGTAAGAGCATGCGATGGTGCTCACTATCTTTACGATGCTCTGATCGCTACCGGTAAATTCCAGCCTGCATTCCCCGGAGAACCCTTCCTTAAGGAGTTTGTGGTGAAGACAGACATGAACATTGAGGAACTCAATAAGCGTCTGCTCGAAAACGGCATAATGGGTGGCTTGGATCTCGGCGATGGCAGACTCCAGTTTGCTGTGACCGAAAAGCGTACTAAAGAAGAGATCGATAATCTTATCAGTCTTATCATTGCCTGATTGACAATAAGTAGTGTGATGTAACAAAATGTCAATCGACGGTAAAATCTGAATACAATGAAATATTACGATAAACTTATATTCGAACTCTCACGCCCCGGACGTAAGGGTTACGAACTTCCGGAAAATAATTATGGCAATGATGCTTTCAGCGCTCTTCCCGCTGATCTCTTGAGAAAAGATAATGCTGAATTGCCGGAGGTGAGCGAACTCGATGTAGTACGCCACTATACAAATCTCTCTAATAAGAATTTCGGTGTAGATACAGGGTTCTATCCCCTAGGTTCATGCACAATGAAATATAACCCGAAAATCAACGAAGAACTTTCGGGTCTCTCTGAGTTTACCGCAATCCATCCGTTGCAGGACGAAAAGTCTATTCAGGGTGCACTGGAACTCTACTATAACCTCCAGAAGGCACTTGCCAATATCGCAGGTCTCTATGAATTTACTCTGAATCCGTATGCAGGCGCCCATGGCGAACTTACCGGTCTTATGGTAATGCGTGCTTATCATCTCGCCAATGGTGATTCGAAGCGCACAAAAGTTATCGTACCCAATTCGGCTCACGGCACTAATCCCGCATCTGCAATGGTGGCAGGCCTTGAAGTGGTTGAGGTTAAATCTAAACCCAATGGCTCTATCGATGTCGAGGACCTTAAACCTTTGCTCGACGATACAATCGCTGGTATTATGATGACGAACCCGAATACTCTCGGTATGTTTGAAACAGAGATTATGGAAATCGCCAAACTCGTGCATGAGGCCGGAGGATTGCTCTATTATGATGGCGCAAATCTCAATCCTCTGTTGGGCAAGGTACGTCCCGGCGATATGGGATTCGATATTATGCATATCAACCTTCATAAGACATTCTCCACACCTCACGGCGGTGGTGGTCCCGGTTCAGGTCCGGTGGGTGTTGTTGAGAAACTTGCAAAGTTCCTCCCCAATCCCAAGGTTAAGAAGAATGAAGACGGCACCTTCTCAATCATCTCTGATGATGAAAGCCTCGGAAGTATCTCTTCTTTCCTCGGCAACTTCGGCGTGATGATGAGAGCATACGCTTATATACTGACCCTCGGCAAGGAGAATATCCGTAATGTCGGACCGCTCGCTACTCTCAATGCGAACTATATCAAGGAATCACTTAAGGATGATTATCTCTTGCCGATAGATGGCGTATGCAAGCACGAGTTTGTGTTTGACGGACTTAAGGATAAGTCAACCCACGTAACCACTCTTAATGTGGCTAAGCGTCTCCTTGACTATGGTTTCCATGCTCCTACGATCTATTTCCCGCTCCTCTTCCACGAAAGCATGATGATCGAACCTACAGAGACTGAGAGCCGTGAGACACTTGACGAATTTATCGAGGTAATGCACAAGATCGCTAAGGAAGCCAAAGAGAATCCAGAGGTTGTGATTGAAGCCCCTGTGACTACACTTGTACGTAAACTCGATGAAACCGGCGCTGCAAAGAATCCTATCCTGACCTATCGTCAGTATAAGAAAGAGACTGAGCAGGCTTAATAGAAATTTAATACGGAAATGGAAAAATCCGATTTGATCATAATCGGCGCAGGCCCGGGAGGCTATGAAACCGCTCTGGCTGCCGCTGCCGAGGGACTACGGGTGACCCTCTTCAATGGTGGAAAACTCGGTGGAACATGTCTTAATGAAGGTTGTATCCCTACCAAGTGCCTTTGTAAGAATGCCGAGGTGGTAGATACAATGCGTGAAGGAGAGGTGTTCGGGCTGGACGACTTTACCTTCACACTTGATTTTAATCAGGTGATTGCCCGGAAGGAGAGTGTAGTGGATCAGTTGCGTGCCGGTATTGCTACTATGCTGAAATCGGCGAAGGTGAATGTGGTGGAGGCAAATGCTAAATTTGTTAATGCCCATACCGTGGAAGCAGAGGGTTTGCAATATACTGCAGACAATATCATTATAGCCACCGGTAGTGAATCGCGTTCACTCCCGATTGAAGGTCATGATCTGGAATGTGTTAAGGATAGCACCGCTATGCTTAATCTGGAGTATATTCCGGAATCTCTGACTATTATCGGAGGCGGCGTAATCGGCTTGGAATTTGCAAGTATCTTTGCTTCGTTCGGCTCAAAGGTGACCGTTATTGAATTTATGAAGCAGATCCTTCCGCCGTTTGATTCTGACATTGCCAAACGTCTGAAACAGTCACTAAGCAAGCGTGGTATCAAGATCATTACCTCTGCGGCTGCCAAGAAGATTGAGCAGAATGAGAATTACGAGGTGGTGGTCACCTACGAGTGTAAAGGAAAGGAAGAGAGTGTTGTTTCTTCCGATCTTCTTATGGCAGTGGGGCGGGCACCGCGCGTAGATAATCTTAATCTTGAGGCTACAGGTGTGGAATACAGCAAGCGTGGAATTCCAGTTAATGAGAATATGCAGACTAATGTGGAGCATATATATGCTATTGGCGATGTCAATGCCCGCATGATGCTTGCTCACGTTGCCACGTTCCAGGGCTACAGAGCCTTACACTCCATTCAGAAGAAGAGTGATGATATCCGATTTGATATCGTACCTTCCGCTGTATTCACTCATCCCGAATGTGGCATGGTGGGTAAGACTGAAGAGCAGTGTAAGGCTGATGGAATTGAAATTCTCGTAGGTCAAAGTTTCTTCAGAGCAAACGGTAAGGCGCTTACTATGGCGGCTCCGGATGGTCTCTGCAAACTGATCTTCAACAAAGCCGATAATAAACTTATCGGCGCTCATATCATGGGTGTGGAGGCCGCTGATCTCGCACAGCAATGTGCTGATATGATGAATCGCGATACGACTCTTGATGAAATGAAGAATATTATCTTCTCTCATCCCTCTGTCAGCGAAGTCATAATGGCTGCCATCCACAATGTGAAATAAGATTTCATTGAAAGATACTTATTAATAAATCCGTCAGTTAATTCATAAAGTAATTAACTGACGGATTTATAGTATTAATATTTCCGGATAATTCTTCTTCCCAAATAATACTTGTTACCAGATAATACTTATTAGCAGAAACTGATTAATGGAATAAGTATTAGTATTCGTTGATTTAAAATTAGTGACATTCCATTATCTCAGGAAAGGATTGTGGCGTATTTCGTGGGAGATTGTGGTAGGTCCTCCATGGCCAGGGTAGACCACAGTGTCGCCGGGAAGGGTGAAGAGTTTATCTTTAATGCTCTTGATGAGTTGAGAGTGACTTCCTCCTGGAAGGTCGGTTCTGCCAATACTGTTTGCAAAAAGTGCATCGCCGGAGATTAGGAATCCATCGGTGGCATCATAAAGGGCAATACTGCCGGGAGAGTGACCCGGTACGTGAATAACCTTTAATTTATCTTTGCCTACGGGAATTTCATCCCCTTCCCTTAATGGAATATCTATACTTACATCAGCCACATTTGCCGGAATGCCGAACATGGCAGCCTGCTGCTTCATGCGTTCGCCAAGAGGTGAATCCTCAACGTTTGCCTTTGTGGGCACATCGAACATCTTTTTTGCCCATGCATTACCTATAGCGTGATCTATATGCAAATGGGTGTTGATAATGTTGGTAACGGTAAGCCCATTTTTCGCAATGAATGACTGCATGGCAGCACGTTCCTCATCATTGATCATACCCGGGTCAATTATTACACATTCCTTCGATTCGGGATCAAATACAATGTAGGTATTGATTCCAAATAGGGAATATTCAAATTTTACGATTTTCATAGTTATAAATTGGATTTAAGTGTTCTGGAAATGTTGATAAGACCATGAATGTTGATAGTTGTGAGAATATCACTCCTTACTGAAAAATATGAAATATTTATTAAACTAAGGCTTGGAAATTTCGATATTCTCAGATATTCGGGGTGTATACAATCATCTTGGTATCGAAGAAGGGTTGAGAAAAATAATCGGAAACAGGGATTACTTCACTAACGTTTGCAAGTTTGCCGAGTTCCGCCGCAATATCTCCACCTTTAAGTGTAATCAACCCATTCGGGATGGCATTACGCTGCAAGTTTGAGAAATTTTTCTTTACGATTTTAAGAAGATCCGGTTGAGGCATTACAGCACGACTCACAACGAAATCAAAATTTTCATGACATTCGCCTATATCGCCATGCTGAAAAGTGACATTTGTCAATCCAATCTTTTCAGCGATGTCGGATGCTACTCTTAATTTCTTAGCGATTCTATCGACCAGATGGAATTTAACTTCCGGCATAAGCACCGCAAGGGGTATACCGGGAAATCCTCCACCGGTGCCTATATCGAGAATCCTTGACTCCGGAGTGAATCTTATAAACTTGGCGATGGCAAGTGAATGTAATATATGATTTATACAAAGATTTGATATATCTTTACGTGAAATTACATTAATTTTCTCATTCCACTTAGGGTAGAGGCGTGTCATTTCTTCAAATTGAGCACGCTGAACATCCGAAAGTTCGGGAAAAGATTGAAATATTTCTTGAATCATGTGGCAAATTTACAAAATAATTAGTACCTTCGCAAATTATTGGAATAATGTTGCCTGATTCATTATTTAGAATCAGGTATAGGCATTATAGAAAGGATATATGTATGTGAATCTTTCTATACATATAACACCTGATAATGAAATTCATCAAAAAATAATTAATAAAAATGGAATTTGTAGGCAAAGTAATTCAAATTCTTCCTACGGAAGAGGGTGTCTCCAGAGCCGGTAATGCATGGAAAAAAAAGGGTTGGGTCGCAGAAACATTCGGTCAGTATCCGCGCAAGGTTAAGATGGATGCTATGAATGCTACTGCGGATAACCTTATGATTGAAGCAGGAAAGGTATATACTTTCTCTGTGGATCTTGATAGTCGCGAGTATAACAACAGATGGTATACGGATGTGAGAGTATTCCGTGCTGTGGAGACTAACGCTCCCGGTATGGAGGGTTCATTCGCACCCCAGGGAGGTGTGCAAGGTGCATCAGCGCCCCAGGCTCCCGCCAATCCGTTTGCGAATCCCGATCCGTTTTCAGCCCCGGCTTCCGGGGTTGTTTCTCCCGGAGCCGCATTCGGCGACGAGACGGATGATCTCCCTTTCTAAACAGCCGTCAAAAAAATTATCTGATTTAGGATCGTCAATAATCGCTGATTAAGTTGCTATATCAGTTAGTTAATAGAATAAAAGTATGAAACCCGAGAAATTCAAGGGTTTCATACTTTTATTTTTTGAGTTTTCTTTAGTCACCGGTTTAATACGTACAAAGACTCAATATTTGTACTTGTTCCGGAAGTACTTGACCCGGATTTTTTTACACTTTAACAGGTTTTTATCGACTCGCTAAACTCACATCTTGATTTTTTAACACTTTAACAGGGTTTTG
>CAMWSV010000054.1 GCA_947177015.1 uncultured Porphyromonadaceae bacterium | reverse complement strand
CTTCATATTCTACATTTTCTATCTTCATATTCTACATTTTCTATCTTCATATTCTCACTCTGTCTGAGCCATATCTCAATTTCATATTTTATTTGCTTTTATAATCATCCATATTCCTCTCCGCTATCCGTTTTTACTTCCATATTATACTTTTTTTTGGTTATTTTACACACGATTTGCTTACCTTTCACCGGATTTTTTGTATCTTTGCAATTCTATGGATTTAAATGTTACTATTCAAGGTATTTCCGGTTGTTTTCATGATGCGGCGGCTCGCGAGTTTTTCTCCATTCACGCCCCTCATATCAATGTGCAACCCGTAGATTGCGATACGTTCCCCGATATGTTCAGCCGGCTTGCCGCCGACCATCAACTCGTGGGCATAATGGCTATAGAAAACACTATCGCCGGCGCACTGCTCCAGAATCACGAACTTCTGCGTGAGAGTAATCTCCGGATTATCGGCGAACATAAAAAGCGTATTTCCCACTCTATAGCAACTCTTCCGGGCGAGACGCTCGCAGACGCCGAGGCTGTAATCTCTCACCCAATGGCACTCATGCAGTGCGAAACATTCCTCCGGAATTATCCTCAAATTCGCTCCATCGAATGGTTTGACACCGCCGGCGCCGCTCGCGACATCGCCCGCGATAATCTTACTCATCGCGCCGCAATATGTCCGCGCCTCGCCGCCGAACTCTACGGACTCGATATCCAGGCAGATGCCATCGAGACCAATAAACGAAACTTCACACGCTTCCTGGTGCTCGCTCATGAAGAGCGTATCCCCTCGCTCCTGCTGCCGCGTCAGCGCATCAACAAGGCCTCGATCGTATTCTCACTTCCCCACTCGCAGGGTGCCCTGTCAAAGATATTGACAATCCTCTCTTTCTACGATATGAACCTTACCAAAATCCAGTCAATGCCTATCTTAGGGCGTGAATGGGAATATAGGTTCTACGTCGACCTCACCTTCGGTTCTGCCGAACGCTACCATCAGGCCATCACCGCCATACGCCCGCTATTGGGCGAGTTCAAGTCGCTCGGTGAATATGAGGAATGCACTCAGGAAATTTAACATCAGATTTCACGGAAATTAAAAAAACACTAAGTTATGCCGGACATATCTCCCGCTCAACGGATCAACGAAACTAAGGAATACTATTTCTCGCGCAAATTGCGCGAGGTGGCAGCCCTCAATGCCAAGGGGATGGATATCATCTCACTCGGCATCGGCGGACCCGATCTTCCCCCACACCCCGATGTAATCCACACCCTCTGCGAGAATGCATCGCGCAGCGACACCCACGGCTATCAACTCACCAAGGGAATCCCTGCACTGCGCCGGGCTTATGCCGATTTCTATCTTAATCGATTTGGCGTAGTGCTCGACCCCGAGAGTGAAATCCTACCACTGATCGGATCTAAAGAGGGAATCACCCACATCTCGCTCGCCTTTCTGAATCCCGGCGATGGTGTGCTCGTGCCCAATCCGGGCTACCCCACTTACTCGTCAGTGTCACAGATCGTAGGTGCCGAAATATTCTATTATGACCTCAGCGAGGAAAATGGCTGGCAACCCGATTTCGATGCTCTCGAAAAATTACCCCTCGACAAAATAAAACTGATGTGGGTCAATTATCCCCATATGCCTACCGGCACCCCTGCCACTCGCCAACTCCATGAGCGTATCATCGACTTCGGGCTGCGACATAATATCGTAATCGTCCACGACAACCCCTATAGCCTTATCCTTAACCCGGATCCGCGAAGCATCCTCAGCGTGCCGCGTGCTATGGAAATCGCTATCGAGATGAATTCCCTCTCCAAGGGGCATAATATGCCGGGATGGCGAATGGCTATGTGTGCATCCAACCCGACGTTTATCGACTGGATACTGAAGATAAAGTCAAACGTTGACTCCGGGCAGTATCGCCCGATGATGCTGGCGGCTGCAGAGGCGCTCAAACTCGGTCAGGACTGGACCGATAATCTCAACTGCCGATATGCGCGCCGGCGTAAGATTGCCGAGGAGATAATGTCTGCCCTCGGGTGCTCTTTCGATCCCAGCCAACAGGGGCTCTTCCTCTGGGGAAGAATACCCGATGCCGTAGAAGATGTGGAGACCTTCACTGACGATATTCTCTACAACGCCCGAGTATTTATCACTCCGGGATTCATCTTCGGCAGCAACGGCAAGCGCTATATCCGTATATCGCTCTGCGCTAATGAAGACCGCCTGCACGAAGCCCTCGAAAGAATACGTACCTTCAGGAATAAATAATTTTTGCTCGGAATCCCGCTCCGGTTCATATTAATTCTTTATCGGAGGGATGATCCGATATGTTAATCAGGTAATAAAATCACAATCGATAATAATGAAAGATCTGCAACCACTTTTCCCGGAGATAGAACGCCCGGGAGAACCCCTTATAATAGCCGGTCCCTGCTCTGCCGAAACTCGTGAGCAGACCCTCGACACAGCCCGCGAACTCGCCGCCAACGGCATACGCATTTTCCGTGCAGGAATATGGAAACCGCGCACAAAACCCGGAGGATTCGAGGGGGTGGGTATCCCGGCTCTTGAATGGCTTAAGGAGGTGAAGGAGCAGACAGGGATGCTCACCTCCTGCGAAGTTGCCAACCGCAACCACGTCACGGAGGCTCTCGACGCCGGCGTCGACATGATATGGATCGGAGCCCGCACCTCTGCAAACCCCTTCGCCATGCAGGAGATTGCCGACACGCTGCAGGAACTTAAGGCAGACATCCCCGTGCTCGTAAAGAATCCTGTAAATCCGGACCTCGAACTTTGGGTCGGCGCTCTGCAACGCATCTACAACTCCGGTATTCGCCGCATAGGTGCTATTCACCGCGGTTTCTCGGTATATGGCAAACATCTCTACCGCAATGTCCCTCAGTGGCATATCCCCATCGAACTCCGGCTGCGATTCCCCAACCTGCCGATTATCGTCGATCCCTCCCATATCGGCGGCAGACGCGAACTCATCGCCCCACTCTCGCAGCAGGCTCTCGACATGGGATTCAACGGACTCATCATCGAAAGCCACTGCAATCCCGATGAGGCGTGGAGCGACGCCAAACAGCAACTCACTCCCGAAGTGCTCAATTTCATTCTCCATACTCTTGTGATACGTGCCGAAAAGGAGACTACCGAAAATCTCACCCTGCTGCGCCAGCAGATCGACCGCATCGACAACGAACTCCTCGAAATCCTCGCCAAACGAATGGAAGTCTCGCGCGAAATAGGACGCTACAAGAAACTCCACCGTATGCCCGTGGTGCAAGCCACCCGCTACAACGATGTGATCGCATCCCGCCTGGATGCCGGCACCGCTATGCAGATGGACAAATCATTCCTCAAGACTATCCTCCTCGCCATCCACGACGAAAGCGTACGCCAGCAAATAGAAATCATCAACGATCGCGCTAAATAAGACCCCATTTCACAAAATTTGTAAGGCTCCATCTCACAAAAGATGGAGCCTTAATCCACCTCCTCCGCATTTACATTTTTTAATAATCGGAATTAACGCCCCATCTCAAAAAAATATGAGTCTGAGGATTGAAGTAATATGACAATCCGCTACCTTACATTTTTTGGAAAATTTACTTTTGAATATACACACGCAGATGATTTTTAAGATTTTATAGTGATCTTTTTATTATTTTGTGAATTCTGATTTCGATATCTCAAAAATAATTTATATTTTTGTAATTGGATAATTATAACTTGTCCGCACCTACTGATAAATCATGAACTTTAATAATCCGTAAGTAAGTTTGGGGAATCAACGAATATTTTATATCCTGATTAAAAAACTTACTTAAATCATTTATTGAAAGCAAAATATAATACTAATTCGAATCAACCGCAACATGAAATACAATTCACTCCAGATCATCATGCTCATTACCTGCTGCATGTGGTGCGTCACTTCGTGCAGTTCTGACTCCGCTTATGAGCCGGAGGCTGACGAGAGTGTCGAAATGTCGTTTGACGTGGCAGCCGACTCGCGTGCGGTCACCACTTTGATTAACGAATTTTCGGTTTACGGCGATAGAAAATTGCAATCAGACGCGCTCGATCCAATCGTAATTTTCAACAAGACATCTGTTGTTAATAGCGATGGCACCTGGCGTTATGACGATATCCAGCATTGGTATTCGAAACATGAACATTCTTTTGTCGCAGTAAGTCCGTCAGCGGCACTCGAATCGGATGCCTCGCCACAATATAATGGCTCCGGACTTTCGTTCGCTTTTACCATGCCTGCATATTCAGGCAAAGAAATGCAGAACACTCAAGACAAAACCGATCTTTATGATGTGGTCGCCGCTACTCATCGCCGATTATTTGAAAAAGGTGATGTGGTCAATGCAATATCGTTGAGATTCGGTCACCTCCTGTCTATGGTGAATTTCGCTCCCAAACTTGACGACAAATCCATAAAGGGGGATGATTACATACAATTTCACAAATTAGAAATTTCAGGATTAAAGACAAAGGCTAAAATCTCAGTCACTCCTGCACAACTTTCCGGCAATCGGCAGACAAACAACCGACTCATAGAATTTACCGGACACGATGGCAACGACAAATTGACTATTACTTTCACTGAGCCTAAAATTATTAAGAACGGACAGCAACTCAACCTATTTGCCGACAACGACGCCCTCATAATGCTCCCTCAGTCTTTTGAGGCTTCTTCCGGGGCAACTGTAAGGTTCACATATTCTTTTAAGGATGATCCCGACAATCTGAAACAAGGATCAATCTCCCTGACCGGACAGGAATGGAAGACCGGCACCGTCTATAACTACAACTTTACCGTAGACAAGATCGGACTGAATTTAGGAACGGCTACCATCAAAACATGGGATTCACAAATTGTGCCCGATATTAATTGGAAGGTTGAATAATCACAAGCAAATATCCATCAAATAAAACCGTCCGAATTACATGAATCGATGATGAATGAAGTGCACCCCAAAAGTTAGACAAAAAACTTTTGGGGTGCACTTCACTTTTCCGCAGTCCGATTTTCGGGGAAGCCGACAAATTCACCGTTGCAGACAGCCACTTTATCCCCTGCCAGCCACCGGAGGCGCGGTGGGAATCACGTGCTGTTCGATTTTGGCTCCTCCGCGGTAAAGAGTGCCAGATACATACTTGCAGGGAAGTTATATGCCACTTCGGACGCCTATTCATCATCCGGCACATAGTTGAGATTAAACTCATGCCCCTTGAGTTGGGAAGGGAATACGAATGAACCCGACCGCTGACTCAGAGCGTAGAAGCCGTCGGCATCCTTTTTATCCTGAAAATTAGTGCGTATGTCAGCCATATCGATTGTAACAAGTCGGGTTGAAGAGAAGATACCCGGCTCTGCAATGAATGAGGTATCTGTCCAGTGGCGGGTGAGCAGGCCTCACCCCTGCGGTTTTATGAGCAGGCTTCGCTCTGCGCCATAAAAATTAAAAAATTTCACTCCCTCATAAACCATTATTCCTATCCCGATGTTATAATTTCAGAAAGAATGATAAATCGTTTCATGATGTTAGGTTAGTTTGAAATAAATGTATTATTAAAAACATTTGAAGTTACGATTCCTTGTGAAAGGGGTCGCAATTTTTTTTATCGCTATCCAAGAATCCGGATTCACCCCCGTCATGAAGTCATCCCTCCAATAATAATACCCGTAAATTCAATCATGAATAATACCCGTCAAATCGGGTTAGACCTATCTTCGGTGCACCAATTAAAACGAATAAAAGCGACGGCACTCCCTTGTCGGGTAGCGCCGCCGCTCTCTTCATGTGTGTATATATAGTGTATTAATCAGATCGAGTTATTGACTCTGTTCTGAATCGTGGGGCTTCATCATCGACTGCCGGAATTACAACCGGACTCGGGATGATAGTGTTCCGCCCGGGAGGGAGGATAGACTCTCTGCGGTATCCGCGGGCGCCTCGCCGCAGAGAGTCTTTCTATTTTAGCGGATATTGACCTTATGGGTCTTACCATTCATCTTAACGATGTAGATACCCTTCTCAAGACGCTCGCCATTGAGTTGGAGTTGAGCGCCGTCGAGAGTGTACACCCGGATCTTATCATTGAGTTCATCGAATGAGATACTGCCATCCTCGCCTACAATTGTGACGCCGGTGGTGATATCATTGATTACAAACTCATAGATCGGACCATTGTGATACATCGAGTGAGCCGTAATGGTCACAAGCGCATCAGCGGCATTTCTCTCGCGTGCGGGAGCCTTGCGACCACCCTTCATAGCGTTCACAAGCGTCACAAGACCATTGTTGTCTACCTTCACCTGATCCGGTGCGCTCGACTTCCAGAAGATCTTGCCCAATGTGGCGTTCTGAGGCTTCATGGTGGCATCGAGTTGGATGCTCGGGTTCTCCCATGAGAGAGCCACCATGTTCGGACTGTTGGTAGTGATTTCCGTAGCCACTACCATCTGCTTCGGAGTGTAGCCGCTCCAGCCTGCAGCCTCCTTATAGAGGATTGCGGCGTTGCTGCCCTGCACGAGCAGAGTAGCATTTTCGGCTCCTCTCAATGCTCCTTCTTCAAGCACGGGTGCTTTCTGAGCGGAGATTGCGATAGTCTCGATAGCGTTGTCCGCGAAGGCTTCTTTGCCGATGTGAGTGATTCCCGTTCCGAGGTGGAGGTCCACGATGCCGCTACCCTTGAAGGCGCCGGCGCCGATGCTCTCCACATTAGAGTGGATATCCACACTCTTCAGAGATGTACATCCGCTGAAGGCTTCCTCGCCGATCGAAGTCACCTCGTGGCCGAGGTTCACCTCTTCGAGAGATTTACAATCCTTGAATGCGCCTGACTCGATTGTCTGCACATAGTTGGGGATAGTCACCTCTTCGAGAGCCTCACAACCCTTGAAGGCATCCTTACCGATTGTCTCTACAGTCACCGGTATGGTCACTTCCTTAAGGTTATCGCAGTCCTGGAAGGCCTTGGAGCCGATAGTCGCTACCCCTTCGGGGATCTCTACCTGCTTGGCATCGGAGGGTACGTAATATACCTCTTCGTCGGTATAGATCATACCGCTCTTCTCATCCACGATAGCCTCATCCTTCGGATAGGCAACACCTACACCCTGCGGGAAGATACCTTCGAGGTCGTCGGGATATACCACTTTCGCGTCGGGATTATTGAGTCCGGCACAACCCTTGAAGGCATCCGGATCAACACTCTCTACCGTGGGCGGGATACCGATGCTGCTGAGGCTTTCGCAACCCTCAAACGCACCCTTGCCGATCTCAGTCACTGATGCCGGGATAGTAACCTCTTCAAGATTTGCACAATCCTTGAAGGCATTCTCCGGAATAGTCTCGATTGCGGAGCCGGCGGGGATGATCACCTCCTTGAGGTCGGCACAACCCTCGAATGCTCCGTTGCCGATTTCAGTCACGCCGGCGGGAATCTCAACTTCCTTCACACCCGAACCGCTGAAGGCACCTTCACCGATAGTTTCGAGTGTAGAGGGGAGTGTGATTTCGCCGTTCTCGCCGCCGAGGTTCTCACAACCCTTGAAGGTGTCCTTGCCGATGGCGGTCACACCTTCGGGGATGTTGACGTTCTCAAGGTTTGTACAACCCTCAAACGCACCCTCGCCGATCTCCTTCACAGTTTCGGGGAGTTTCACCTCAGTGATGTTTTCGCATCCGCTGAAGGCATTGTCACCGATAGATTCAATCTTGCTGTCGGCGGGGATTGTCACCTCCGTAAGGCTCTTACACCCTTCGAATGCGCCTTCGCCGATCTCAGTCACCTTGGAAGGTATCTCAACTTCTGTGATCTTTTCGCAACCCTTGAATGCTCCGTCGCCGATATTCTCCACGCCGGAGGGGATATTGATATTCTCGAGTTCCTTACATCCTTCAAACGCACCTGCGCCGATTTCGGTCACAGATTCGGGAAGTACCACTTCAGTCACTGCAGTGCCGCTGAAGGCGTTGTCGCCGATAGAGGTCACGGTAGAGGGGATCTCTACCTTTTCGAGGTTTTCGCAACCTTCGAATGTGCCTTGTCCGATTTCGGTGATGCCCTCGGGGAGTGTCACCTCCGTGAGGCCGGTACATCCCTTCAGAGCGCCGTCGCCGATCTCGTCTACCTTTTCGATACCTTCGATCTTAGTGATGTTTTCACATCCTTCGAATGCGCTGCCATTGATCTTCTCGATTCCCTCGGGAAGTTCAAACTTACCCTTATCCTCGGGATTCGGCACAGAGATGAGGATATTGTCATTGCTCTTGCCTTCCTCGCGGGCTTCGGGTGTCTTACCGGTGATTACACCGCTTGTCGGGTCTACATGGATTTCAGTACCTTCGGGATATTCCACCACTACGATCTGCTTGTCGGGATCGACAGGTGTCTCGCCGGAAGTATCTTCCTTAAGTACCTTATCCTTGATAGACTCGGGGATCACCACCTTGGAGAGGCTGCTGTTATCGCCTGAGGGGAGGATGTCTTCACCCACCTTCTCGGGATCGATACCGCCGCCGATCACTACGGTCTCCAGATTGTCGCAACCCTGGAATGCACCGCCGCCGATCTCTTCCACTGTGTTAGGTATTACTACCTCGGTGATGTTTTCACATCCCTTGAACGCGCCGTCGCCGATTGACTTCAGGCTGCCCTCTTCGGGGAGTTCCACATCCTTGAGGTCCTTACAGTTTTCAAATGCACCGCTCCCGATCTCAGTCACGCTTTCCGGAATTACAACTTCCTTGATGCCTGAGCCGCTGAATGCATTATCACCGATTTCGGTCACACCTTCGGGGATGGTGATATGCTCAAGATTTTCACATCCTTCGAATGCTCCCTTATTGATAGTGGTCACACTCTCGGGGATTTCATATTCAGTAGTGTCTGCGGGAACTGAAACCACCACTGTAGGTTGCTCCGGATCGCCACCCTTTTCATAGCCGAGGATTACTCCGGTATGTACAGGATTTCCGTTCTCATCTTTCACTACTTCGCCGTTTTCGTCCTTCTTCTCTTCAAATACGAGTTCGATGCCCTGCGGACATTCCACTACCTTCGTATGCTCCTCTACGGCAGCCGGAAGTTTCACTTCAGAGTTTTCAGGCACGATCACAGTCTTGAGGTTTTCGTTGCCGGTCTCGGAGAAAAGGTCTTCCGGAATCTCCTTCACACCCTCGCCGATGATCACGGTCTCGAGATTTTCACAACCCTGGAATACGCCGTGGCCGAGTTCGATCACTGTGTCGGGAATCTTGACATCGGTGATTCCCGAACCGCTGAACGCACCGTCGCCGATTGTGGTCACACCCTCGGGGATCTCGATGGTCTCAAGGTTCGTACATCCTTCGAATGCACCGCGTCCGATTGTCTCAAGCGCGCCGTTTTCGGGGATAGTCACCGTAGTGAGGTTTTCACAACCCTCAAACGCTCCTTTATTGATTGTGGTCACGGTCTCGGGGATTTCATATTCGGTAACGTCGGTGGGAACAGACACTACCACTGTGGGCTTCTCAGGATCGCCACCCTTCTCTATGCCGAGGATAACGCCTGTAAGTACAGGATTGCCGTTCTCATCCTTCACTACCTCACCGTTGGCGTCCTTCTTCTCTTCGAAGACGAGTTCGATGCCGTGCGGACATTCCACCACCTTCGCGTGTTCATCCACTGATTCGGGGAGTTTCACTACTGAGTGTTCAGGTACGATCACATTCTTGAGGCTCTCATTGCCGGTCTCTGAGAAGAGGTCGTCGGGGATGATGTTCACACCCTCTCCGATGATCACCGTCTCGAGATTCTCACAGCCTTGGAATACGCCGTGGCCGAGTTCGGTCACGCTGTCGGGAACCTTAACTTCCTTGATGCCCGAGCCGCTGAAGGCGTTGTCGCCGATTGTGGTCACACCTTCGGGGATCTCTACAGTCTCAAGGCTCTTGCATCCTTCAAATGCGCCCTCGCCGATAGTTTCGAGTTTGGCGCCTTCGGGGATTGTAACGGCAGTAAGGTTTTCGCAACCCTCAAACGCTCCCTTATTGATAGTGGTCACGCTTTCGGGCAGAGTATATTCTGTAGCGTCTGCCGGAACTGATACCAGCACTGTGGGATGCTCCGGATCGGCACCCTTCTCATAACCGAGGATTACGCCGGTCTTGACAGGATTGCCGTTCTCATCAGTCACTACTTCGCCGTTTTCGTCTTTCTTCTCTTCGAAGATCAGTTCGATGCCATGAGGATATTCTATCACTTTGACCTGTTCCTCTACCGATTCCGGCAGTTTCACATCCACATTTTCTGATACGAATATATTCTTCAGGCTTTCGTTGCCGGTCTCCGAGAAAAGATTGTCCGGAACCTCTCTCACACCATCACCGAGGATCACGGTCTCAAGATTGCCGCAACCCTGGAAGGCTCCTCCACCGAGATTATTCACGGTGTCGGGGATTTTGATCTCCTTGATGGCAGTATCGCTGAAGGCTCCTTCGCCGATAGATTCAAGTCTGCCGTCGGCAGGGAGTTCAACGCTTTCAAGATTTTCACAACCGCTGAACGCACCGTCGCCGATCTCAGTCACGGTCGAGGGGATCGTGATATTCTTGATACCCGAGCCGCTGAAGGCGTTGTCACCGATCGAGGTCACACCTTCCGGGATCTCGATAGTCTCAAGGTTCTTACATCCTTCGAATGCGGCTTCACCGATGATTTCGAGTTTGCTGCCTTCGGGGATGATCACTGTGGTGAGGTTTTCGCAGCCGTCAAACGCATCCTTATTGATTACGGTCACGCTTTCAGGCACGGTATATTCGGTGATGTATGTCGGAACGGACACCACGATTGAGGGTTGATCCGGATCACCGCCATTCACTACGCCGAGGATTACGCCGGTACGCACGGGGAAGCCGTTTTCATCAACCACCACGTTGCCCTGCTCATCCTTCTGCTCTTCGAATACGAGGTCGATTCCATACGGGAATTCGATCACCTTTGCCTGCTCGGACACTGATTCGGGGAGTTTTACCTCCACATCTTCAGGCACGAATATATGGCGCAGGCTCTCGTTGCCGGTCTCTGAGAAGAGGTCGTCGGGGATGGTCTTCACACCCTCACCGATCACAACTGTCTCAAGATTTCCACAGTCGGCGAATGCGCCGCTGCCGAGTTCAGTCACTGTATCCGGAATCTTAATCTCCCTGATACCGGTGTCGCTGAAGGCTCCTTCGCCGATCGATTCGAGTCTGCCGTAGGCGGGGAGTATCACCTCTTCGAGGTTTTCACAACCGCTGAACGCTCCGTTGCCGATAGTGGTCACGCTGCCGGGGATTTCAATCTCCTTGATGCCTGAGCCGCTGAAGGCGTTGTCGCCGATCGAGGTCACACCCTCAGGGATGGTTACTGTCTCAAGATTCTTACATCCGTTGAAGGCCGCGTCGCCGATAGTTTCGAGTCTGCTGTCTTCGGGGATTGTGATAGTAGTCAGGTTTTCGCAGTTCTCGAACGCACCTGTGCTGATGGTGGTCACAGTCT
>CAMWSV010000053.1 GCA_947177015.1 uncultured Porphyromonadaceae bacterium | reverse complement strand
GCCCTGCCGGGGCTTGCCGAGGATTGGAATTATTGGAGAGATTGGAATTATTGGAATTATTGGAGGGATTGGAATTATTGGAGTTATTGGAGAGATTGGAGAGATTGGAATTATTGGGGAGATTGGAGTTATTGGAGGAGGACGGTGCGGGAGTTGTCGGGGTTTACTCTGATGGTGAGCACCAGGGTGTCGGCGGGGAGGAAGGGCTCGATGCGGTCGGGCCATTCGATAAGGCAGAGGGCATCGGAATAGAAGTAGTCTTCGATACCCATATCTTCAGCCTCGCGGGGATCCGAGAGCCTGTAGCAGTCGAAGTGACAGATGCGTCTGCCGTCGGCGGCAGTGTAGTCATTGACTATGGCAAAGGTGGGAGATGAAGTGGCATCTTCCACCCCTAAGGCGCTGCAGATGGCGGCTATGAGAGTTGTCTTGCCGGCTCCCATGGGGGCATCAAATGCAATCACATTGCGGTTGCCGAATGTTTTGAGTATCTTTTCGGCTTCGGCAGGGAGAGATTCGAGATCTTTTATATGAAATTCTTGCATTTCGGGTAAATCGGTTTAATTCTTCTGCTCGATGATATGGCGGAATCGGCTCCATGCCGGCGAACGGCGGTAGATTTCGAGTCTGCCGGCAGGTACGTAGACCTTGCAGTCGCGCCAGGCATCCTTATCATCGGGTTCGAATAGGGTGCTGTTACATTCCATCACCGGGGGCACGAAGGCAGGAATAGTGATCGAACGCAGTCTGCGGCAGCCGCTCAGGAGTAATTCGCCGAGCATCTCGGTCTTTGAGGGGAGGATTATCGATTCGAGTGCCGTGCAGTCGGCAAAAGCGTAACTTTCGAGTTCGTCGCATGCGGCGGGGAGGATCATTGAGCGCAGGGAGTGGCAACTCCCGAAGGCATTATTGCCGATACCTTTCACGTATTCCGGAATTGAGTCTATGCTCAGAGAATTACAGTGCAGGAAAGCGAGAGGGCGGATGAAGCGCAATCCTGCGGGGAAGTCTACCGATTCGAGACTCCGGCAGTAGGCGAATGCCTCGCGCGGTATCTCCCATATAGCATGTGGCAGAGAGATGGATTTGAGATTTGAGCATCCTCGGAATACTCCGTCGCCTATACGACGTACCCCTTCCGGGAGGTCGCACTCAATTAGGTCGGCACACTCTGCGAAGGCAAAATCCCCTATCTGAGCAAGTCTGGAGCCCGGTTCGAAACGTACCCGGCGGAGTCCCTCGCAGCCGGCGAAGCAGTAATTGGGAATCATGCGGATATTGGCGGGAATCACCACCAGGGTATCCCCCTCCCGGTAGCCGATTTTCTCGGCGGTGCCGGGGTGACGCAGCGGTTGCGGCAGCCGTGTTGCCGGAAGTCGGTCATTGCCGGCTGATATATCATCCGCAGGAGATGCCGGATTTGCCGCCGAGCCGGAATCGCCGGCGGCAGCGCTCAGGATGGCGGTTGTGAGTATCAGTAGGGTGGCTAAGAGATTTCTCATTTATTGTGGGAGGGGATAAGGGGATGGCGGTCGGGAGCGGGATAGATTTTGGAAACGTCGGCAGTGTCAACGTCAGTGACTACCCACACGCTCTCACCGCGCCAGGGGATTGAGGCGTGGTAGCGCTCCATCATGATGCGTGCCGGTAGATTACCGAGTTTAAGTTTGAGGAGTTCGGCAGCCACATGGTCGTTTTTGGCGGTGATGATTACATCGCCGGGATAGGGATTGACGGTGTCGTTGATTGCCTTGTAGGGGATGAACACCCCTTCAAATGTCTTGAAGAGGGTGCCGCGCTTGGAGATTGACTCCACATAGCCGTATTGCACTATCTGCTCCTCATAGGGATTGAAGTATCGGTAATAGATGGCGATGAGGAGCCCGATCAGCACGCCGCCCAACACCAGGGCGCCGCGGAATTTCCAACTGCGGCCCGATGTGCGCAGATGCTCCCATTCATCCTCCTGTTCATAATATCGGGGATCATCGGGAGTGGGCTCTTTGATTTTGGGAGCCTTCGGTTTGGTGTCCGGTTCCTGATGAGGAGTGTCGAAGAAATCCTCATCGTCGTTATCTGAGTTCTGAGGTCGGAATATCATTGTCTGATTTATTCTTGTTACGTGAAGTTGCTATATAAGCCATTGTGTAAATACCGAGGATGATGAGCATCACGGTCTGTCCGCTCCATTGCAGGATGGAGAAGGTGGTGCCTTCGGTGTCGGAGATGCCGTAGACGGCGAGGCCGAACATTATGGCGATGTTCCAGGGTCCGAGTCCGCCGTTGCTGGGGATAGCCATACCGATCGAACTGAGTACGAAGGCAAGCAGGCAAGGAGTGAGCCCGAAGGCGTAATCGGGGTTTGCGCAGAGTGCGCGGGTGAAGGGGAATGCGAAGAAAGCCACGTAGAGTTGCACGAAGTAGCATCCCCAGAGAGCCACGGTGAGGAGCAGGAATCGTCCGCGACCGGGCATTACCGCCACGGCGGCGAATCCTTGCCATAATTGGCGGCTCCATTCGATGAGTTTGGCGATTACCGGATGGTGGCGGAAGGAGCGAATCAGCAATACTGCCACGGCTATCACCGCAATCGCGGCTATCCAGAGTATGGGTGAGGATATGAGGGCTATCGCGTCGCGTCCTATCTGATATTTTTCAAGAAAGGAGTTGATGGCGCTATTTGCCACGATGAAGGTGAGGAGAGTGAGAGCGCCTACGGCGAGGGTATCCATCAGGCGGTCTGCCACAAGCGAACCGAATATGGTAGTGAACGGGGCTTTCCGCAGGCGCGAGATATACGTGACGCGCCATACTTCGCCAAGGCGGGGGAATACCAGGTTGAGGGCGTAGCAGCCGAATATCGAGCAGCATAGGGCCATGAAGGGGGGGCGGATATCGAGCGATGAGAGTTGGATGCGCCAGCGGGCGGCGCGGATCACGTGCGATAACACGCTGAGCAGCATTGCCGCGAAAATCCACCAGTAGTCGCATCCTCCCGAGATGATCCGGTGCATCTCGGCGAAGTCTACCTTGCGCAGGAGCACCCACAGCAGCAGGCACGTCAGCATCAGAGGTAGAAGCCAGCGCGTGGTCAGGGTCAATATTTTGCGTGTTTTAGGGTGCATATTCCTTGCAGGTGTGTATATACTATACGGGGGAAATATATATTAAGTGGCAAATTTACAAAAAAACTATCAGAATATTTCGACTCATCTGAAAAAAATGAAGATTTTTGAAATATTAGGGTATGAAATAAGGCGAGCCCTGCGGGACTCGCCTTGTTATTGCGGATGGATTAGATTCGGGAGCGGATTAGTTGAAGCGGCGGTTGCCCTGGAGAGCGGGTTTCGCACCTTCGGCAACGATGCGCTTCTTCTGGTCGCGCTTGAGGATGCTGTAAGCGATGGGGGCTGCACAGTAGAGTGTGCAGAATGTGCCGGCTACAACACCGAAGATCATAGCGAATGTGAATGAGCGGATAGTGTCGCCGCCTAGGAAGAAGATGCAGAGCAATACGAGCAGAGTCGAGAACGATGTCATGAACGTACGCGACAGAGTGGTATTGAGAGACTTGTTGATAGTCTCGAAGCGGTCTTCCTTGGGATAGACCTTCATCATTTCACGCACACGGTCGAAGACTACCACCGTATCGTTGATCTGATAACCGATGATGGTGAGGATTGCGGCGATGAAACTCTGGTCGATTTCCATCGAGAAGGGGAAGAAGCCCCAGCAGATGGAGTAGAAGCCTACGATGAGGAATGCGGTGAGGGCTACTGCAGCCACAGCGCCCACTGAGAATGCGATGTTGCGGAATCGGAGCAGGATGTAAAGGAACATACATACCACGGCGATGCCTACAGCCCAGTAAGCGTCTCTGCGCATATCGTCAGCCACACTCGGACCTACCTTCTGAATGGATATGATACCGTGGCTTTCGTCGGCTACGGTGAATGCTTCCTTGGGCATTACCTTGCCGTCGGCGCCGGTGAGTTCGTTGGTGAGGTTAGAGTAGAGGATGTCGGTGATTTCGTTTTCAACGCCTTCGGATTCGTCAGCGATCTTATAGTTGGTCGAGATACGCACCTTAGAGGGCTGGTCGATAGAGATGACGTTTACAGAGACGGTCTTATCATTGGCAGCATTCTGGAATACACCGAGCAGACGCTCTTCGACAACTTTGGGGTCAACGTCCTTGGCGAGTTGCACCACGTAGTTGCGGCCGCCTGAGAAGTCGATACCCTGGTTCATGCCGCGCACTGCGAGCGAAGCGATAGAGATCACGATGAGGGCGATCCATACGCAGGCAGCGATTTTGGATTGACCGAGGAAGTTGATCTTGGTGCGTGTAAGGAAGTTGCGGCTGATGCCGGTAGAGAATGTCATGTTGGCGCAGCGGCCGTTCTTGGTGATGAGTTCAAACGCGATGCGAGTGAGGAACACGGCAGTGAAGAACGAGCAGACGAGGCCGATGATGAGGGTGGTGGCGAAGCCCTTGATGGGACCCGAACCGAAGATGAGGAGGATCACGCCGGTGATTACCGAAGTGAGGTTAGAGTCGAAGATTGCCGAGAAGGCGTTGGAGTAACCTTCAGAGATAGCCTGGCGGAGTTTCTTGCCGAGGGCGAGTTCTTCCTTGGTGCGTTCGAAGATGAGCACGTTGGCGTCGACAGCCATACCGAGAGCGAGCACGATACCGGCGATACCGGAGAGGGTGAGCACTGCCTGGATTGAGGCGAGGATGCCGAGAGTGAAGAAGAGGTTGAGGATAAGACCGATGTTGGCTACGAGACCGGGGATTACGCCGTAGATGCAGATCATGAAGATCATGAGGAGCACGAGCGCCACGATGAATGAGATGAATCCCTGCTGGATAGCCTCAGCGCCGAGCGAGGGGCCGATAACGTTGTTGCTGACAACCTTGACCTGAGCCGACATTTTGCCGGATTTGAGCACGTTGGCAAGGTCATTTGCTTCTTCGGGAGTGAAATTGCCGGTGATTTCAGATGAGCCGCCGGTGATTTCGTTGTTTACGTTGGGATATGAGTAAACGCGGTTGTCGAGTACGATAGCGATGGGGCGTCCGATGTTGTTGCGAGTGAGGGTGGCCCATTCGCGAGCGCCTTTATCGTCCATGCGCATATTTACGGTGTTGCCGCGCATGTTGTCGTATTCGGAAGAGGCGGAAGTGACCACATCGCCGTCGAGAGCGGCTTCCCCCTTGAGTGCTACGAGTTGGTAGTAGGGGGTGGTGCGGTATTCCTTATCGTTTTTCTTGATGGGGTTGCCCTTGGCATCGAGCACGGGGATTTCCACGGGCTTCACTTCCCATACGGCGCTGAAATCGCTGGGGAGTTTCTGCTTGGCGAGGGGCGAATTGAGGATAGAGTCCACGAGAGCCTGATTTGCGGGGGCTACGAGACCGATTACGGGGCTTCCTTCACGCTGACGACCGCCGAGGAGTTCGATGACGTTAGTGTGATTGATGGAGTCCTGCGCGGCGTAAGCCTCGGCGAAAGAGGCGAGGTCGGGGAGGATTTCGTTATAGTTGTAAACTTCGAAGAATTCGAGGTTGGCAGAAGACTTGAGGAGGTCAGTGACACGCTCGGGCTCCTTCACGCCGGGGAGTTCGAGGAGGATCTGTCCGGTCTTGTCCTGAAGTTTCTGGATATTGGGTGCTACTACGCCGAACTGGTCGATACGGGTGCGGAAGATATTGAATGCCGCATCCACCTGTGCGTCGACAGTCTGCTGGAGCGCAGCGGTGACGGCGGCGTTGTCGGAGCCGTTTTTGATTTTAGAAAGGAATTCACCGTCGCGGCTGAAGAGTCCTGCCATAGTTCCGGGCTGGAAGTTGGCTGCTACTTTCTGTACGAAATCCTTATCGGAATCCTTGGCGCCATCTTTCTGCGCCTTGGCGATAGCCTCGTCGATGCGGCTGAGGGCCTGGGGACCGGAAGCGTACTGGCGGAGGATGTCGGGCACTGAGATTTCGAGCACGACGTTCATGCCCCCTTTAAGGTCGAGACCCAGACCGATCTCCATTTTGCGTACCTGATTGTAGGTGTAGCCGAGATAGACTTTTTCTTTGTCGATCGAGTCGTTGAATTGCTTCAGACTTTGCTTGTAGGTGTCGTTAGTGACGTCGGATGTGCCTGATGCTTTGGCGGCGTATTCTGCAGCCTGCTTTTCATAGTGAGAAGTCACGAATGAAAAACTGATGTAGAATCCGCAGATAAGAATCAGGAGCACTGCGATGGTGCTGATAAACCCTTTGTTCTGCATTTGAAGATGTTATTGTTTGTTTGTTTTTAATTTTAAATCTATAGATGCTGTGTTAATATATAGATGCTGAGAAGCAGGCGCAAAAAGTTGCGTCTACTTTTCAACTTGCAAATATAATTCAAATTTTTCAGCAAATGAAGTGTAATGCTCCTTTTTTTGAGAATATTAGCGTTTTTTTGAAAAAAATCGATGGATATTCAGTGATGTGAGGGGATTTTTACTTACTCGTCTTCCTCTTCATCGGGGCGTTGGGAAGCGGTTTTATTGGGGCGGTTTTTAGCCATTGTCGGACGGTTCTTGAGGATGGCTTCGGGCTTCATGGTGTCGGCGGGGATGGCGAAGACAGTCCAGGATTCGTCTTTATTCCAGTTCTTTTTGATGTTGATGGCTTTGGGGTAATAGTACACTTCTTCCGGCTGGAGGGAGATCAGGGGGTCGCCGGAGTCCCATTTCCCGTTGGCGTTGAGGTCGTGGACCACGCGGGCGTAGTATTTGCCGGGCTGAATGTGGAGGAATACGGCGGTGGAGTTTTCGAGTGGCGCCACGGCTACGGGGCGGTCGGCGCTGAGG
Source organism: uncultured Porphyromonadaceae bacterium (assembly GCA_947177015.1). Classification (GTDB taxonomy): domain Bacteria; phylum Bacteroidota; class Bacteroidia; order Bacteroidales; family Muribaculaceae; genus Lepagella. The sequence continues at coordinate 4,790 of CAMWSV010000053.1, read as the reverse complement.
AGTTCTACGAATCCCGGGGTCGCTGCGGGCCAATCGGTGAGTCGCAGTGTTAGCGAGCAGTATTCTTCCTCCCCTTTTACACGGAAGGTGTGTTCGAGCCGGGCGTTGTGGAGGTCGTAGATGCTCTTCACGGCGAGCGAATCCACCGTAAGCCGGTATTCCTTGCCCGGCTGGAAGGGGGCTGAGAGTATGATGGATTTCGGATTCAGCGTATCGTGACTGAAGGCGGGTGCATCGAAGGGTTTCCAGATGGTGTCGACTTTGGTTTCGAGCCGGAAGGCGTTGGTGTCAAGGCGCGCTATGGGTGCGTCGGCGTTGATGCGGAGTGGCGCGCCGATTTCGTGGCTTGACCCCGAGGGGATATTTAATCCCAGTAGGGGGATTTTAGGGATTGTGTCGGTGTCTTCCCGGTTGGCATCATCCTTGTTGATGCGTTTTTTCTGCTTTTCGAGGAGTTTCTTCGCGGCGTTCTGTGCTTTTTTCAGGGCGTTGCGGTCGGTGGTGAATCTCAGGGTATCGGTTTTAGCCACGTAGCGCTGCAGCGAGTCGAGCACGTTGTATTTCACCGCGAGTCGCAGCGTGTCGGTAGCGATGAGCGATTTGCTGTTGAGCCAGAGGGTGATGGTATCGTTGGTCAGGGAGTGCTCCGCGATGAATGGCTTGGGGGCGCCGGCGGGCATACCGATGATGTTGAATTCGGGCATCGAGTCAGCCGCGGCGTGGAATGTGAGGGTAAGACGTGTGGAGTCGATCCGGTTGTAGTTTTCGATATACTGTGCTTTGCGTCGGGAGAGGAATGAGCGGAGCAGCACGTCGTTGGGTAGAAAGACGGTGCGTTGGCGCGTGAGCACGGTGTCGAGTTGTCCGGTCTTCATATTGAAGATGGAGTCTGTGGCTGATGCGGTAGCGGATGAGGGTGAGAGGATCAGGTCGTAGAATGCCACTTCCTCGTCGGCGTTGGAGAATTTATAGTCTGAGTTGGCGTCGTCGAGGGCGTATATGCGGTATCTGCCGGGGGCGAGTCCTTCGATTGAGAAGCGTCCGCGATCGTCGGTGCGACCGACGCGGTCGAATTTTTTCGTGAAGATGTCTTTGTGGATAGATTCGGTGAAATCGAGCGGCAGGCTTGTTGAGGCGCCGGTGGATGCCGGGTCATTGTCGGGGAGGCGGTGCAGCCCTACGAGTTTGAGTTGCATCGGTTCCATTTCGCGTGCGGAAAGCACGTAGCCGGCGATACGGAGCGAATCGAGTCGGGTGCCGGTGGAGAAGGTGTAGGCGAAATTGGAGATAGGATTATTCTCGTTGATGTCCTGGATGGCATCGGCGAAGTCGATGGTATATGTGGTATTGGGTAGCAGAGAATCCCGGAAGTTGATATCGACGTGGTGTCCCTGCGCGCTGACGCGTGGAATTTCAGTGCCCGGAGGTGAGATTATCACTTTGGTTGTAGGGTCTTTCACGTCGATGAGTTCGTCAAATTCTATGCGTATTCGGTGGCGGTCGACGCCAACATTGACCGAGCCGGGCGCGGGATCCGCCTTGATGAAGCGGGGGGGGCGCTCATCGCGCGGGCCGCCGGAGGGATTTCCGATCGAGGCGCACCCTTCGGCAAGGAGCAGGGTGAATATGGCAATGCCGGTGATAGACAGAGCCTTCAGTTGGGAATTGCCGAAATTTGCGAATAGATTCGATATATATTTTGAGGGGAATTTATTGAAATTTTTCACTTGCCTGATCTGATTTCAGCGATAATTACTTTTCCAAATCTGGTAAGGTAATTTTGCTTGATGAGAATAAATTACAAATTTAAAGAAAGTCTGAAAGAGATGCAAGAGGAGGATTGGGAAAATTGGAATTATTGGGGGAATTGGAATTATTTGCACTTCGGGCTTGCGTCCTCAGCACAGATGAAAGCCTTGGGGGCTTGCTGAGGAGATTGGAGTTTATGAAAAAAGGGTGCCGAAATTTAGTCGGCACCCTTTTTATCAGTGGGGATCAGGATTTCCCTTTTGGATCAGGATTTTCCTTCTGAATTGGGATTATTCCTTGCATTTGGCGGCGATGAAGTGTCGGTTCATGCGGCCGATGTTGTAGAGTTTGATGAGTTTGGGACATTCGGCTGCGCAGGCACCGGTGTTGGTGCAGTTGCCGAAGCCGAGTTCATCCATCTTAGCCACCATAGCGCGGACGCGACGATCCTTCTCCACTTCACCCTGGGGGAGGAGAGCGAGTTGGCTCACCTTGGCGCTGACGAAGAGCATTGCAGAGCCGTTTTTGCAGGCAGCCACGCAGGCGCCGCAACCGATACAACTTGCAGAGTCCATAGCCTCGTCGGCGTTAACCTTTGAGATGGGGAGGTCGTTGGCATCCTGAGCGCCACCGCAGTTGAATGAAACGTAGCCGCCGGCCTGCTGGATCTTATCGAAGGCGTTGCGGTCTACGATAAGGTCTTTGATCACGGGGAAGGCTGCAGAGCGCCAGGGCTCAACGGTGATAGTCTCGCCGTCGGCAAATCGACGCATGTAGAGTTGGCAGGTAGTGGCGCCTGTAGCGGGGCCGTGTGGATGCCCGTTGATGTAGAGAGAGCACATACCGCAGATACCTTCGCGGCAGTCGTGGTCGAAGGCGATGGGTTCTTCGTGATTTTCCACGAGACGCTCGTTAAGGATGTCGAGAGTCTCAAGGAAAGATGTATCGGGTGTGGTCTCGACGTCCATATAAGTCTTAAACTCACCCTTGTCTCTCGGTCCGGCCTGACGCCAGACTTTGAGGTTGACTTTCATTATATTATCTTCCATTGCAAATAATTCTTAGTAGATTGTGGATTAAGACTTATAGTTACGGGTCTGAACTTTGATTGCTTCGTAGTGGAGGGGTTCCTTGATGAGTTCGGGAGCCTTGTTGTCGGAGCCCTGGTAATCCCAGCAACTTACGTAGAAGCAGTTTTCGTCGTCGCGTTTTGCTTCGCCCTCTTCAGTCTGGTATTCTTCGCGGAAGTGTCCGCCGCAGGATTCGTTACGGCTGAGAGCGTCGTAAGCGATAAGTTCGCCCATAGTGATGAAGTCATTGAGGCGGAAAGCCTTGTCGAGTTCGATATTCATGCCCTCGGCGGAGCCGGGGATGTAGAGGTCATTATTGAAGACGTTGCGGAGTTTGCGGAGGTCTTCGATTGCTCTTTCGAGACTCTCTTTGGTGCGCGCCATGCCTACGTTTTCCCACATGATGTGGCCGAGTTCCTTATGGATAGAGTCAACCGAACGGTTGCCCTGGATAGCCATGAGGTGGTCCATCTTTTCCTGACATTTCTTTTCAGCCTCGTCGAATTCGGGGAGGTCGGTGGAGAATCTGGGGACACTGATCTGGTCACTGAGATAGTTCTGCAGAGTGTAGGGGAGCACGAAGTAGCCGTCGGCGAGACCCTGCATGAGAGCCGAAGCGCCGAGACGGTTTGCGCCGTGGTCGGAGAAGTTACATTCGCCGATGGCGAAGAGGCCCTTGATTGAAGTCTGGAGTTCGTAGTCTACCCAGATACCACCCATAGTGTAGTGGATAGCGGGGAAGATCATCATGGGGTTGTAGTATTTCACGCCATTCTTCTCGCAAGCGAGTTCGCCGGGGTTGACGTCGGTGATTTCTTCGTACATATCGAAGAGGTTGCCGTAGCGCTGACGCACCTGGTCGATTCCGAGGCGGTTGATAGCCTCAGAGAAGTCGAGGAATACTGCGAGACCGGTGTTGTTGACGCCGTAGCCCTTGTCGCAGCGCTCCTTGGCGGCGCGAGAAGCCACGTCGCGGGGCACGAGGTTGCCGAATGCCGGGTAGCGGCGTTCGAGATAGTAGTCGCGGTCCTCTTCGGGGATGTCGCTGCCCTTGATCTGACCCTTCTGGAGTTTAACGGCGTCCTCGATGTTCTTGGGCACCCAGATGCGGCCGTCGTTACGGAGAGACTCCGACATGAGGGTGAGTTTAGACTGCTTGTCGCCGTGTACGGGGATACAAGTGGGGTGGATCTGTACGAAAGCGGGGTTAGCGAAGTATGCGCCCTTACGGTAGCAAGCCATGGCGGCTGAAACGTTACAAGCCATAGCATTTGTGGAGAGGAAGTAAGTGTTGCCGTAACCGCCGGTAGCGATTACAACGGCATGAGCGGAGAAGCGCTCGAACTTACCTGTGACGAGGTTTTTGGCGATGATGCCGCGAGCGCGGGGCACACCGTCCTTATCCTTGATGAGCACAACATCGTGCATTTCGTAGCGGTTGAAACTCTTCACCTTGCCGAGTTGGATCTGGCGGTTGAGCGAAGCGTAAGCGCCGAGCAGAAGTTGCTGACCGGTCTGACCTTTAGCGTAGAAAGTACGGCTTACCTGAGCGCCGCCGAAAGAGCGGTTGGCGAGCAGACCGCCGTATTCGCGGGCGAAGGGGACGCCCTGAGCCACGCACTGGTCGATGATGTTGTTTGCCACTTCAGCCAGACGATATACGTTGGCTTCGCGAGCGCGATAGTCGCCACCCTTAACAGTATCGTAGAAGAGGCGATATACGGAGTCGCCGTCGTTCTGATAATTTTTTGCTGCATTGATACCACCCTGAGCGGCGATAGAGTGAGCGCGGCGGGGTGAGTCCTGGATGCAGAAGTTGAGCACGTTGAAACCGAGTTCGCCGAGAGTGGAAGCGGCGGAAGCGCCGGCGAGGCCGGTGCCTACGACGATAACGTCGAGTTTACGCTTATTGGCGGGGTTGACGAGTTTCTGATGAGCCTTATAGTTGGTCCATTTCTCAGCGATAGGACC
>CAMWSV010000052.1 GCA_947177015.1 uncultured Porphyromonadaceae bacterium | reverse complement strand
GGGAGCGTGATTACATTGCGTCCGGCTTCGAGTCTGATGCTACGCACGAGTTTGCCGTCGGCAGTATAAATATTAGTGTCAAATGCCTCAGGAGCATAGATGACTGTCACGCCGTTCTCCTTTGTAATAATGAGTTCAGAAACCGTAGCGTTTTCCACACCGGTCATAATATCCTCCAGAGTCTTAGGAAGATCTGTAGGAATCTCGGCTACAGCCATCGGAGAAGTGGCATATACCGTGAAGGGTGAAAGTGTGACCTTCTTCTCCTCCTCTTCATTCTCTTGCTCATCCGCCTCTGCCGGCACAAATGAGGATCCGTTATCATTCAGCACATATACATCCCCTGCCGGGAGCGAGTTGGTGTTATATACCGCATGAAGCGAGTAATCCTTACCATCCGCACGTACCTCTGACGGAGTGGATGGCACCTTCGCATCTGATGCTTCAAGAGTAATCCTGGAGTCTTCTTTAAGACGCATGAGCACCGGAGTGTTGGCTTTCACGGAGGTTACACACTTCAGATTCTGCGTATTGTCTGCAAGTGTGTAGATCACGTTACCTTCCAATATCTTCTCATCATCAAGTAGTTTGAATTGAATATTCTTATTGAGAGGGTCCGTGACTGTGGTTGCATCGAAGGGTACCACCAGCGGAGTCCAACCGTTAATCTCTGCCTCCATTCTGATCTTCGCACCGTTTTCGAGTGTGAAGGCGTGAGGAATAGCGAGCGGATGCCCTGCCACAATTGCAATATCATCCGTAGCGGAGTAGATACGGCCCTTACGCACGGTTTCTGTGCCGTCGGGCGCAATCTCAGTCACATCGCCTTCGGCGGCTCTGATATAGTTGGCTTTCGCTTCGGGCAGTGCAACTCCTTCATCAAGCACGATCATACAGTTCGGATTCACCCCTGCGAACGCGTCGGATTTAAGCGTGGCAGCACGCTTTCGATGAGCCTGGGCGGGTGCCTGAGTTGATCCGGCTGAAGAGGCGGAAAGGAGGGTGATGGTGGTAAGATTCTCACACCCCTTGAATGCATTATCTTCGATAGAGGAGATACCCACAAGAGTGATATGTTCAAGGGCACTGCACCCCTCGAATGCTCCCTCGCCGATGGTATTCACGGATGCAGGGATATCGACACTCTGAAGCGATGTGCAATCCTTAAACATCTCGGCGCTGATAGTTTCAATCTCGGGAAGCACCACAGTGGTCAGCGTCTCCATTCCGGAGAAAGCGCCTTCGGGAATTTCAGTCCCTTCGAGCGATGAAAGATCAAGATTTTCGAGATTCTTGAAGTCCTTCACCACTTCTTTAAGTTGCTCCTCGTTCATCTCGCCCTGAAGTGAGATGGCAGTGATGCCCGCCGCCTCTTCAGGTTTGATAGAAAGGAGATCCTCGGCATTAATCACAGCGCCCTCAGTAGGAACGGCAAATACCTCCACAAGTTTGTTTGCACCTGTAAGATTTACCTCGTAATAGCCGGAGGCATCGGCGGCAAGTTCCAGGTTGCCGATCATCACCTTGGGAAGGATACCCTTATTTTCATCGATGCTGCAGTCAACCTTGAATCGGATTCTGGAGTTTTCTCTGACATCTCTGAGCACGGGCTTGAGTACCTCGGTAGTATCCCATGAATGGGTCACTCCGGGCGTGTCGGCTTCTCCGCCGTTCTCTGCTCCTTCTTCAGTACCGTTACCGGTATTCTCATTCTCATCTTCAAGTTCGGATAAGAGCATGAATCCCTCGGCGAGCGCGCTGATATGCTCCACCTCGGGTTCAGAGATAGTGAATGCGTCTGAAAGCGCGTGGAAATTGAGATCTACGGTGTATTCAACATCCACCCTGTGATTTTTAGCCAATTCAGGTTTGAACTTCGGATTATGGAAAATCACGGGTATTGAACCATCCTCGGCAAGATCTACCTTCTCGCCATCCACATATACAGTGGCATTGGCATCGGGATTCGCAGGGAAGAGCATACCCTCGGCAGAAATAGTCTCCAAAGGTACATTGTCGCCAAGGAAAGTGGCAATCTGAGTTACATTCTCAGAGCCATCCTTCATGTTTACGCGTGAAGGATCAAACTCAACGCCATAGACAGGGTTCTGAGATTCGGGGAGAATGTTATACCCGTATAGCACCCACGGATTGCCCGTGATATCGTTTTTATCCGCAGTCATAAAGAGAGTGAGGTACTCATCCGGAACAATTACCGTGACCTTAGTGGCATCCGGATGACCCAAGGAATAATTTTCCGCGCCATATTTGTAACCTCCCGGGTTGAAGTAACATACACATTGCTTGCCTTCATAAGTCTGCGGCTCTCCGATAATTCTGATCACTTTAAGTTTATCGCAACCGAGAAATACATTCGTGCCGAGTGTGTATCGAAGCATCTTGCTTTCTCCTGTAGTGAATGGTATACTCTTCACTCCTGCGGGAAGCGAGATTTCTTCCAGATTCTTACAGTTTCCGAACACTGATTCCGTACCTTCATTCCAGATGCGGAGAATAGAATTCGGAAGTATGATCTTTTCCACTACAGCGGGAGTGGAAGTCGGCGACTTAAAGAGCATGTGCTTCATCTCGTTGGCGAGGTGGCGGTTACCTTCTGCCACAATCTCCAGTTCGCTGAGGTCGAGTACCTTGACGGTTTTCACCGCCCAGTCTCTGTTCAGACCATCGTAAAGGTCTTGCGATCTGCAACTGCCGCTGATCTTCACAGTCTCCGCCACGTTATTTTCAGTCAACTGAATATGCAGTCCGCCGGGATATGTCTCGATCACCTTCGTAGTGCCTATAGCGGGATTATAGACGTTGATTTCAAAGTCCATATCCTCCAATGCCACAAATGGATATTCCACCGTGGCGGCACGGGTCACTACGTCTTTGACCACCATCTTATAATCTCCGTTCTCATCCTTCACATACTCGCCTGAGGCATCTTTCTCCTTAACCATCACCTTCATGTCAACTTTATACATTGATGAGGTGGGCACAATGCTCAGCGTCACGTCCTGCCCGCGAAGCGCTGTGGATTCAACTCCGCTGATAGTGGCATTTTCAATCTCCTGAATGTTGCCATCCTCATCAGTGATACCATGCAGATTGATGGCATAGAGTTGATCCTGATGGTTGACTGCAGGGATAGCATCGACGATGCTCTTGTTGACACCTTTTACGAGAGCCCAGTCTCGTTTATTCGTAGAGCATACGAGGCGGATGAGGTTACCTTCGCGTACTTTTGATTCGGTCACCTTGCAGGTTACGTTGAGTTTGTGTCGGTCGCCCACACCTGCCTGCCAGGTGTTGATGGGCGAGATAAACTCCTTTATGTTGCTGTTCTCATCAGTGAGTACTATAGCCCAGTATAAGTTTTCGCTGTATTGCGACACGTTGAGAGCGTTCAGACGCACGGTAAATTCTCTGTTCGGAAGCACATTGATAGCGTCCGTAAACATACCGAGCGCTCCATTCTTCCCGTTCAGACTCCAGAGTTGGCTGTCGCCCATCACCTTCTGAGGCTCGATCAGATCGAAGTGGAGGATAGTGTTGGCGTCGATAGTGGCAGTATAGTTGCCGTCGGCATCAGGATAGAGACGCGTCGCATTGGCATATACTTCCATCTTCTTGTCGTTGTCCGCCACATGAGAAGCCTTGAACGTTACTTTTGTTCCCTTCTCTACCTGACCGGGTTTCGCCGCAGTCTCAAACAGGACTTCTTTATCTTCCTGCACGGCAAATGTAACTGTAGAGACAGCATCCGGCGCTCCTACAACTATATTCTTGATATCCTTCCAATTCTCCGCATTGCTATAATTGTTAACGGCTGTCTGACTGGGCACGTGGAGGGTGAGGTTGTTCATATTGATACCGACGAGCACACACCAGTTGATGAATTCCGCTTTATCACGACGCACCCAGATGTCACGCAGATTCGACGAACTGCAGAAGACGTTATACTCATATTTGCTCACACCGGACGGTATCACGATAGATGTGAGTCCACTGCAACGGAAACATCCGTTGTTGAGACGATTCACTGAATTGGGAAGTATCACCTCCTTGAGAGATCTCTCATCTCGGAATGCTTCACGCGGGATGGCATTTGCCTGATCGGAGCCGTAGGCTGATATATATACGCCCGATAGATCGCAACGCTCGAGGTTCATCGCATCTCTCATATAATTGAAGTCGCGCGCATCGATAGATCCGAATACGGTGAGATCCTTCACATTTGCCGCATCAGCCTCGGAGATGATGGATGATAATGTGCCGGGGCTGCCTACCCATACACTGCGTTTGGCGATAACCTCTGAAGCCTTCTGCACGATTACAGAGATTTCCTGATCCGCACATACATTGCTGATTCGATAGGTATTATTATTGGAAGTAAGGATGATTCCGTTTGCCTTGACGGTGATGATATTCTCATCGGCGGCCGCTTCCGGAGTCACTGTGAATGTGTAGTCGAAACCTTTCACCACACTCCCGGCACCTTCAACTTTGGCTCCCGCTACTCCTGCGGGGAGTTTTACGCTGAATGACGACGGCACTCCGGGCTTGGCGGAGATGGAGTTGCAGGTGTAAAGTTCGCCGGGGAGCGGAAGCCATTCATCGCTGCCGTCTGCCTGCGACACTATCCGCACCTCATCCGTATCCGCTACTGTTATTCCGGCGGGGAGCACACAGTTCTCAAATGTGAAAACCCTCCGCGGACTGTCCACGATACTGTTCACTGCATTAAATGAGCAGTTTTGGGGATTCCCGAGTGTAGTCTTGATCTTGCCGGTGGCATCTGTGAGCGCTACCGCCAGTTTACCATTGAAATCGCTATACGTACTGTTGGTGAGATAGCCGGCTCTGACCGTGAAGGATTTACCATTGGTAAGATCCGTAAGATCTGAACCGATACCGGGCTGATTCCCTTCGGATGTGATGTGTATTGGCGACCATACGATTTCGGGATTAGCCGCCGGCTTGATATTATACACCACTGTCTGCATGGCACTGTAGTTGTGCTGCTTGCTCACCTGAGGATTAAGCACTGTGGGGAGATACCATCCGTCGGCTGAGCCTCCCCAGCCCCAGTTGTAGTGGAAGTATACGTTGGAGCCTTGAACATCGTAGCCGTCACATACGAAGGCATGACCCATCGTCACATCCTCGCCGCAATACACCATCGGGCGGTCGGCATCAATCTCGTTAATGAGAAGTTGATTCCAGTCATCCTGCGAGTTTACCTCAGCGCGTTTCTTATATGAAGCGCCCGGATCATAGCCGAAGTATGTGGAGAGCGCACCGGGAATTCGACTTTCGTATGCACTCGATCCGGACATCCCATAATCAGTGGCTATACTCTTGGATGCGTGATACATCAGAAGGGCCACGGCATCGCGCTCTGCCTGAGTGGTCGAGACGCTGCGGTAGTTGTCCATGCGCATGTTGTCCCAGTCGTAGGATGTGGAGAAACTAACACCGTCAAGTTCCCCTCTACCCTGTTGAGGCCAGTTGTGATATTTCATCACAGTAGCCATCGCAGTGCCTACACAACCTACGAGAGGCTTGCCGGGGATGGCCTGATTAAACACACCCTCCTGACTCCATTGGGGCGTGGTGAGTTGCTTTTTACGCTCCTTTGCGCTCACACCTGCCCTTCTGGCAGCATTACGACGCTCCTCTGCGCTGAGCGAGCGCTGCAGGGAGGGTGCAACCTTGATTTCGCGCTCCAGCCCTGAGAGCATCCATTGCGTCACCGCAGGGATATCGGCGGTGGGAAATCCTTTCTCAAAGGAGTATCCCAATACCGGCGTAGTGGCATCTTCCGCAGATACCATTACGAAGCCTTTGCCGTCTGCAAAATTAAATACGTAATAAAGAGGATCGCTTTTACTTCCGGCTGCAAATACCGGTTTAAGACTTACCTCCCCGGACTTATCGCCCGTTCTTGATCTCACAAACTCTGTCGCCAACGTTTCCGCCTCTCCTGGTGTGATCTTCTCTGAATATGAATAAAGAGAAGTTCCTAACAGAAGTGAAGGTAGGACGATCCAACCTATAGGTCTGTTCATAGGAAGTGAAAGAATTTAATGATTGTAAAGTTAGTTATTTGAAATGATTATATTTCTTATATCTCGGAAGTATTTCAAAGATCCATTACATCTATCTATGTTTCAGATATATGCATTAAATCCGATACTGAAATTTATACTATGTTTTAACGTATCATGAGATGCCGTGCCGTATTACACGAATTTCCAAAACGTCAAATTCTTCATAAAATTACAAAATATTTTCAATTCATACAAATCCTACCTGAATAATAACCCCCGGTTCCTGACACATTACTGTGTCGAAACCGGGGGTAATTCCATAATTTTTACTATCTGTCTGCAACCTGCGGGAGGCTGCGAATATTACTTCGTCAGGTGCAATCAACCCTTGCGGAGAGCAATCTCCTCAGGAGTGAGTTCGGGGTCAACGCCCCAATTCTGGGCTGCCAGACGCTTGTAGTTGTTGTAACGCCACTGAGCGTTGTCCTTGGCTGCCTGGAAGAGTTCCGCCGCTACATCAGGATACATCTTCAAGACGGATGCGAAACGCACTTCGCCCTTGAGGAAGTCCTCAAATTTATCCCACTGAGGATCCTTGCTGTCGAGCGAGAAGGGATTGTTGCCCTTGGCTTCCTCATCGGGATTGTAGCGCCAGAGTTGCCAGTAACCGCACTCTACCGCACGGCGTTCCTCATCCTGACTATGACCCATGCCGGATTTGATACCATGATTGATACAGGGTGCGTATGCGATAATCAATGACGGACCATCGTAAGCCTCTGCCTCACGAATTGCCTTAAGTGTCTGGGCGTTGTCAGCACCCATAGCCACCTGCGCCACGTATACGTAGCCGTAAGTAGTGGCAATCAGACCGAGATCTTTCTTACGGATTCGCTTACCTGCGGCTGCGAATTTAGCAATCGCACCGATAGGTGTTGACTTCGATGATTGACCTCCGGTATTGGAGTAAACCTCAGTGTCGAGTACGAGGATATTCACATTCTTGCCGGACGCGATAACGTGGTCGAGACCGCCGAAACCGATATCGTAACTTGCGCCGTCGCCACCGATAATCCACTGGCTGCGCTTAGTCATATAGTGCTTGAGCGAAGCGGCTTCCTTGCAGATCTCGCAGTTATCTTTATTGGCTTCTGCGGCTGCCGCCCACTTTTCGCCTGCGGCGCGTGACTTGTCGGCATCCTCGCGAACTTCGAGCCATTCCTTGGCGGTGGCCTTGGATTCAGGTGTGCAGCATGAGCAGGTCTGCGACCTCTCGGCGAGGTCTACAAGGCGAGCGCGCATCTTTTCGTATGCGATACGCATACCGAGACCGAATTCGCAGAAGTCTTCAAAGAGTGAGTTAGCCCATGCCGGACCATGACCGTCAGCGTTTGTAGTGTAAGGAGTTGAGGGCACTGAGCCGGAGTAGATTGATGAGCAACCTGTAGCGTTGGCGATTATCTCGTGGTCGCCGAAGAGTTGGGTCACGAGTTTCAGATACGGTGTCTCACCGCATCCTGAACATGCACCGGAGAACTCGAAGAGAGGAGTAGCAAACTGGCTGTTCTTGACGTTGAGTTTGGTATCAACCAAGTTAGACTTGGATGCAACCTCCTTCACGCAATATTCCCAGTTCTTTTCCTGGCCGAGTTGAGATTCGATGTGCTTCATCTCAAGAGCCTTCTGACCCTTCTTGCCGGGACATACATCTGCGCAGTTACCGCAACCGAGACAGTCGAGTACATCAACCTGCTGCACGAATCGAAGACCTTCGAAGCCCTTGCCGATAGCGGGGATTGAGTGTTCCTCACCGAAGGGAGCATTCGCCATTTCCTCAGCGTTGAGAAGGAACGGACGGATTGAAGCGTGCGGACAAACGTATGCACACTTATTACACTGGATACAGTTTTCGGGATTCCATTCGGGAACGAATGCTGCGACACCACGTTTTTCGTAAGCGGCTGTGCCCTGCACCCATGTGCCGTCGGCGCGGTCAGTGAATGCGCTCACGGGGAGTGAATAGCCATCCTGAGCGTTGATGGGCTTCACTATATTCGTGATAAACTTGGGAGCATCGCTGTGTTCGGGAGCCTCATCGGGAAGTTCCGCCCATGCGGGATCTACTTCGAGTTTGTGATATTCAGCACCGCGGTCTACAGCGGCATAGTTCATATTTACGATATTCTCACCCTTCTTGCCGTAACTCTTCACGATGAATTTCTTCATCTGCTCTACTGCAAGGTCTACGGGTATCACCTCTGTGATACGGAAGAATGCAGACTGCAGGATGGTATTCGTACGGTTGCCGAGACCGATCTCCTGAGCAATCTTCGATGCGTTGATGTAGTAGAGGGTGATATTGTTTTTCGCGAGGTATTTCTTAACCTTCACGGGGAGATTCTTCGCAAGTTCCTCACCTTCCCAGATAGTGTTGAGAAGGAATGTGCCGTTGGGGAGCAGACCGCGGGTCACATCATACATGTGGAGGTAAGCCTGCACGTGGCATGCCACGAAGTTAGGAGTATTCACGAAGTATGTGGAGCGGATGGGCTCATCACCGAAACGGAGGTGCGAGCATGTGAAGCCGCCTGATTTCTTTGAATCATACTCGAAGTATGCCTGACAGTACTTATCAGTGTTCTCGCCGATGATCTTCACTGAGTTCTTGTTGGCGCCTACTGTGCCGTCAGCACCGAGGCCGTAGAACTTGGCAGAGAAGATTGAATCGCCACCGAGGTGCATCTCGGGGAGTTGGGGGAGCGAATGGAAAGTAACGTCATCCACAATGCCTATAGTGAAATGATTCTTCGGCTCGGGGAGTTCGAGGTTTTCATATACAGCGAGAATCTGGGCTGGAGTGGTGTCTTTTGATGAGAGACCGTAGCGGCCGCCGATAATGAGAGGCGCATCTTCCTTGCCGTAGAACACATCCTTAACGTCGAGATAGAGGGGCTCGCCGTTGGCTCCGGGTTCTTTGGTGCGGTCAAGCACTGCGATGCGCTTTGCAGTCTTGGGCACTGCTGCGAGGAAGTGCCTTGCTGAGAAGGGGCGGTAGAGGTGTACGCTCACCAGACCCACTTTCTTGCCCTGCTTGCGCAGATAGTCGATAGTCTCCTTGATTGCCTCAGTGACACTACCCATGGCGATGATTACATTCTCAGCCTCAGGATCACCGTAGTAGTCAAAAAGCCCGTAGTTGCGACCTGTGATCTTGCTGATTTCCTTGAGATATTCCTCAACGATTTCAGGCACAGCATCGTAATATTTGTTGGAAGCCTCGCGGTGCTGGAAGAATACGTCGGGGTTCTCAGCCATGCCGCGTGCTACGGGAGCATCCGGATTAAGAGCACGTGAACGGAACTCGGCGAGAGCGTCTTTGTCGAGGAGTGCGGCGAGGGCGTCCTGATCGATTACTTCGATTTTCTGAATCTCGTGAGATGTGCGGAAGCCGTCGAAGAAGTTGATGAAAGGCACGCGGCTCTTGATTGTAGAGAGGTGTGCCACTCCGGCGAGGTCCATAACTTCCTGCACGGAGCCTTCGCAGAGCATTGCGAAACCGGTCTGGCGGGCTGCCATCACGTCCTGATGATCGCCGAAGATTGAGAGCGCGTGCGATGCGATCGTACGTGCCGATACGTGGAATACACAGGGGAGCAATTCACCTGCGATCTTATACATGTTCGGGATCATAAGGAGCAATCCCTGAGATGCGGTGTAAGTCGACGTCAAGGCACCTGCCTGAAGCGAACCATGCACTGCGCCTGCCGCGCCTGCCTCACTCTGCATCTCCTGCACGAGTACTGTCTCTCCGAAAATGTTCTTTCTGCCGGCGGCACTCCAGTCGTCGACATATTCTGCCATTGTCGATGAGGGAGTGATAGGATAAATCGCGGCTACTTCGCTAAACATGTAACTTACATGAGCCGCAGCCTGATTGCCGTCACAAGTCAGAAACTGTTTGTTCTTACTCATATTTTATTTAAGATTTTTTTGAATCCGCGCCATCCCCTTCCGCTCGGTTTGTCCGGTCTTTTTCACTATGAGAGAATTCTCATCCGCTTCTGAACCTTATTCCTTACCTGAATCTGAATGTCGCGTCTTCGCCTGTATGATGGTGTTTTATTTTAACAAGTGTTCACATTCCTACAATTCTGCAAATTTAGTATTTTTTCACGAAATAATGACCCTGCCGACGGATACTTTTCCGTCAGTATGGCGAATTTTGTCATTATTTGTAATGATTCCAGATTGCATAGGTTTGCAGTTTTTTATTCGTAGACGCTGATCTTGCGCTTTTCCCCTTTGATTTTCTTTGCCAGTGAGGCATTGATAATCTTCCTGACCGCTTCTTTCTTCACTGCCAGGAGTGAGTAATGGTCAAATACGGTAATCTTGCCTATAGCCGAGGGGTCTACGCCGGCTTCTTTCACAGTCCAGCCGAGTAAGTCACCCTTGGATAGTTTCTCACGCTTCCCTCCTCTCACGTACAGGAGTTCCATCCCGCTGTCGAGATTACCGTCTGCAGTCTTCGACATTCCGTAGGTGGAATCGGCTACGATGTAATCTGCAATCTTCTCATCCGGTCCGGCAAGAAGATATACATCCCCTTCGTTTGCAATTCGTGCCGTCCTGCCATTGCGGTGAGTATACGCTTCCTGAGTGAGGGGGAGATGATAGTGAATCACATTCTCCACTCCGGCTATATCGAGTCCGCGGGCTGCCAGGTCGGTAGCCACAAGTATCGGTCGCACTCCGGAGTTGAAGGCGGCTATCGCCGATTCGCGTTTTTGCTGATCAAGGGCTCCGTGATATAGGGCTGCCGAAACTTTATGTTTCTTCAGAAATTCATAAATACGCTCTGCACTCTCGCGGTGATTCACAAAGATAATGCTTCGCTCCGGAGCATCTTTTCCTTCACCGATATTGCGGAGCAGAGTCAGAAGAGCCTCAAGTTTATCCTTGCTGTCGCTCTCCACAAGATGGATATGCATGCGGCTACGCAGATTATCGTTGTCTTCGAGGAAGTTGAGCACCACCGGATCTTTTATGGGCAGAAATTCCGGAAGGGAGGGAGCATCCGTGGCTGATGTGAGGATGATGCGGCTCAGATTTTTCATGCGCTTCACAATCTTCTCCATCTCTTCTTCAAAACCCAATTCGAGTGATTTGTCAAACTCATCGAGCACGAGGATGCGGGTGGGGAGCAGATCGATATTGCGACGCACGGCGTGGTCAAGGAGTCTGCCGGGAGTCGCCACCACTATATCAGGGGTAACTTTCAGTGAGTTTACCTCATCCTCCACTTTATGTCCGCCATACAGGGCAAGCACTCTGAAGTCGCCACCTATATTTCGCAACACTTCTGAAATCTGAATCACGAGTTCGCGACTCGGTGCTATCACCACGGCCTGTACTCTTCCGGTGGGGTCTTTGAGTATCTTCATCAGGGGCACGCCGAAGGCTACGGTCTTACCTGACCCGGTAGGCGACAGCAGTATCACGTCTTTCTTTTCGGCTCCGGCGCGCAGCATCTCTTCCTGCATGGGATTTAATGTCTCAATCCCCTCTTTTTCGAGAAGCAACCGGCGTATATCTTTTTCTTTCATCTTGGATCAGTCAATTCAATTTATCAGAAGAGTCTATTCTTCTGCCGGTGTCCGCGCATAATCTATTTTAACAGTAAGATTAGACGCGTCAATATTTAAACGTCTGAGAGCGCTCCTTAGTTTCGCGTAAAGGGTTGATATATCAGTTTTTCATCCGT
>CAMWSV010000051.1 GCA_947177015.1 uncultured Porphyromonadaceae bacterium | reverse complement strand
CTCCCCCCCCCCCAACCTCCCCCTCTACCCATCACCCCTCCCCCCCCCCCCCCCACCACCCCGCCCCCCCCCACTACCCCCCACCCCGCGGGCCCGCCCCCCCCCCGCCCCCCCCCGGGCGGGTCATAAGCCAGTCGGCATCGTTTTTAGGTAGTCGACGGCGTTGAGATGAAGGGGTTGTGCGGCGCGAGGTAGCCGACGCGTGTGCGGAAGGTGCAGAATTACCAGGATGTATTCCTGTGCCCCGGGCGGATAATGTTTGTGCGGAAGGTGCAGAATTACCCGGGTGTATCCCAGAATTACCCGCGGATGAACCCTCCGGCTCGCCTGCGGCGCCTGCGGCGTCTGAATCATCATCTATCTCATGTGGAGCGTCCGGCGTCGACTGAAGGGAGTCGGCAATATTGTCCGCAAGCATATCTATCGGAGCATGACCGGGAAGAAAGAAACTCTCTCCCTCCTCCAGTATATCCGATGCACTATCTTCAACCTTATACCCTCCGAAATCACCCTTCCTGCCTCGTGCATCGCGCAATCGCAGCGTAAGCATCTTTATACGCTCCTTATAGCGGGCCTTCACCTGCTCCCATTCCTTCAACTGCTCCGCTATGGCATCGAGTTCGATACGGGTCTGTTCCCATTCGCGTATCTCTGCCTTAAGATCTTCCTTCTCCCCTTCGAGGGTGGCGATCCTCATCTTGAGCGAATCGCGCTCGGCATCGGCTCGCTGAATGATGGTATCGGTGCGCTCTGTCTTCTGCTGCAATTCATCCTCGATATCGGCGCGCGACGATTCCGTCCGCTCAAGATCCTCCTTGAGCGAGGCAACCTCCTCTTCGAGCGATTCCATAGCATCGCGACTGCGCCGCGGATGCAACCATATATACCATGCGCTTCTCGCCATCCGACGCTATAGAATTATAATATAATGCTTGCTTACATCCCCTCCGAGTCAGTCCTGATGCGAGGCGGCCTGATAGCCCGGCTTAACCACAATACCCTTCGATTTACGCCCGTTGATGGCTATCGAGAGCGGTTCCGGCACCTCAACGATGCGAATCTTGTCGGACTCATACACCGATGGCTGCGCATCGAGCCATTCCATATCTATCATACCCTGATTGCCGGGTTGGTCGATGGTGAAGTAGCCCACACCGAAGGAGGTGAGATTCTGGAAGAAGTGGGTGCCCTGCGAGGGTTCTATACGATAACCGGGGAGCGCTGACTCCACGATGAGACGTGCACCGGTGATCTGCGCCCACTTCACCGGAATACCGAGAGCCGGATCTGACGATCCCCATCTACCCGGGCCGATAAGGATATACGGGAGATTGCGCGAGGTGAAATCCTTGTTGATTTTCTCAATTTCCTGTGCCGTCTCAGGATTGGAGGCTGAATTGAAGGTGGAGGGTTTCACATATACGATATGCTTCACATTGTCCATCATGCCGTGACCCAGAGCAGTCTCGGAGCGCAGTATGAGGTCTTTGTCCTCCACTTCCATCACTGAGTCGTCGAGCATCTCCTTGGTGTCGACGATCGGACGGATCTGAAGCCAGTAGATTGTACCCTTCTTGTCGCTGCGCATGGCATCCGGGTTGATATTGCCGGCATATTCTATCTCCACGGGACGCCCCATGGCATACTGCCCGGTGGTGAGCATGAAGTCAACTATCTCCGCCAGGGGGAAGACGCCGTGATTAAGCACGTTGGCGAATGTCACCACCTTACGTCCCGGTCCGAAAGCCGTGTCGCGCAGTCGGCGGTCGTTGACATCGAAGGTCGATACCAGATAGTTAAGTCCGCCTGCAGCCACGGCGTCGTTGACGTTCACCTTGCGGATATTGAAGGAGTCGTCTACTGTGAGTTGACGCTTATCTTCGGCTTCATCCTGCGGCAGGGCATAGAGTTGTGTCTGGGTGTCGCGAAGCGCGAGTTGCAGAGTCGAGGTCTGAAGCACCTTCTGCGGATGACGCGGCGAGAATCGAAGCGCCATGCCGCCGTCTACGATATACTTGCCCAGACCGACGGCAACCTCCGTCACACCATCTTCCGCCACCTCGTCATTGAGCGGATAGTAATTGAGCGAGCGGCCCACACCCGAAAAACTCGGATAGTACAGCCCGTTATGGTCTTCGCCTGCCACTTCCTGCAAAATCACAGCCATCTTCTCCTGGTCGATGACGTTGGATGTGGCGTTCATATATGCCTTTGAATCGGCAAAGAAGACTGATGCATACACACCCTTGATGGCGTCGCAGAGCATCTTCAGACGTTCATGCACATCCTTATGGGCGGGTATCATATATGTGGAGTATATCCCTGCAAAGGGTTGATAATGGGAGTCTTCGAGCAGCGATGATGATCTCACCGCCAGCGGACGGTCCACCACGTCAAACAGCGCAAGCAGATCATCACGCAAATCATCCGATAATCTCGCATTCAGGAAGGCGGTGAGAATCTCAGCGTCCGGTCGGTCGGAGAGCGCGATCGGATACAGATTGTTGCGCTCCATAAATTCATCGAAGATATCGGTGCAGAGCACTACCGTACGCGGTATAGTGATCTCTACCCCTTTGAAGTCGTCGCATACGGGGTTGCGCTTGATGATCTGGTCGATGAATGCCAGTCCGCGCCCTTTACCACCCATCGAGCCTTCGCCGATGCGGGCAAAGTTGCTGTAGCGGTCGAAGCGGTCTTTGCGGAATACTGCCACGACGCCGCGGTTTTTCATGCGGCGGTATTTGACGATGCACTCGAAGATCAGTTTCCTCACGGCTTCCGCCTGATCCATTCTGTCGAAACGATAGGATTTGATGGCATTGGCTATGGGGAAGAGTGCGCGCGAATCAAACCATCGGCTCACCTCGTTTGATGAGCAGAGTTCATACAGTGCGTCGTCCGGGATGCTGAACACATCTCTCTGCATCTCCTTCAGATTGGAGATTCGCACGAGTTCGCGGCCGTCGGTGAGATCGCGCACTACGAAGTCGCCGAAGCCGAAGTATTTCGTTATCGCCTTGCGCAGGTCTTGGGGCAAGGTCTTTGAGTTCTTGTCTAGGAAGACGAGTCCGCGCGCCGCCGCTTTTTGGGCATTGTCGCTCTCCTGGCTTTCGATTATGATGGGGAGATAGGGGTCTTCACGTCGCACTGATTCGGCAAACCGGAATCCTGCCTCCGGATCCTTGGCGCCGTCGCGCGGGAAACGCACGTCGGAGATTATGCCCAGCATATTGTTGCCGTAGCGGGCATAGAGAGCCGCCGCCTCTTCGTAGTCGCGGGCGAGCAGGACTTTCGGTCTGCCGCGCATACGCAGCATCCTCTCATGCTCGTTGAGAGCCTCGTTTGAGAACTTCACACTCTGCTTGAGCAGGAATTTATAGAGGTGCGGGAGTATGGATGAGTAGAAACGGATGGAGTCTTCGATGAGCATGATGGCTTGCACGCCTACCCCTTCGATGTCGTTCTCGGCGTTCATGCGGTCCTCGATGAGTTTGATGATTGCGAGGATGAGGTCTACGTTGCCGAGCCATGAGAACACATAGTCCACCCCGCGCAGGTCTTCATCGGCTATGCGGCGGCGCACCTCCTTGGAGAAGGGGGTGAGCACCACGAAGGGTATATCGGGATAGAGGGAATCAAACTGGCGCGCCTCGTGGAAGGTCTCGCTGATGTCTACTCCCGGCATTGCGATGATAAGATCGAAGTTCTTTTCAAGCAGTTTCGCCCGCGCCTCGGCATAGTTCGCCACTTTGGTGAAGCGCGGGGGGGATGAGAGGTTTAAAGACACATATTCAAAATAGACCTGTTCTTCCACACGTCCGTCTTCCTCCATCATGAAGGCATCGTAGGGGGTGGCGATAAGCAGCACATCATGGATGCGGCGCTGCATCAGGTCTTGAAAAGCAGTATCCTTTAGATAAAGCCGGCTTAAAAGTTGGTCATCGATCGTTCGCACTGTGTTATTTCTCCATTTTAGTGAGGAAGGCATCCAGCGCCGCCGGCATCGACGGGAATTCCGGTGTCGGAGCCGAGTAGTCGAGGCGCAGCCCGGCGTCAGTCACTGCCTTGGCGGCGTCCTGGCCGTAGGTGCCTATATAGATATGTTGGCTGTCCTGATCGAAATCAGGGAAATTCTTCTTTAATGAGTCGATACCCGCTGGCGAGAAGAAGAGGAGCAGGTCGTAGTCGAGCGGCTCGTCGGGGGTGAAGTCGTTGCTGACGGTGCGGTACATCGTCACCTTAGTGTAGTTTATGCCGTTGCTGTCGAGTTCCGACATATTATCCTTATGCACGTCTGCCACCGGGAAAAGAAACTTCTCACCGCTATTCTTCAAGATGGCAGCCATGAGTTGAGGATCGTTGAGTTTACCCGTCTTGCCGAATGAGATCTTTCGCTTGCGATATACGATATACTTCTGCAGATAGAGCGCGATGCTCTCTGTGGTGCAGAAATATTTCATCGTGTCGGGCACGGTGAAGCGCATCTCTTCGCAGAGACGAAAGTAATTGTCGACTGCATGCCGACCGGTAAAGATCACGGCAGTATAGTCGGCAGGATTCACTTTTGCCTGGCGGAATTCCTTTATAGTGAGTCCTTCCACCTTGATAAAGGGGCGGAACACTATTTCAACATTGTGCTTTTTCGCAATATCAAAATAAGGGGATTTCGCATTTGCAGGTTGTGGCTGCGATACCAATATTTTCTTTATGCTCATCTCTCTGATCTCTATATTCTGCTTGATGGTTTGACGTGTTTTTTCCTCGCCGTCTTTTCCTCCCTCTTTCCCCTCATGCCTTATCCCTATCCCCTTTTTCAGTTACTCCGTCTTCCCCCATCTCTTATTACTTGATTTACTCTTTTTCCCCTCGCATCAACTCCTTTTCCGGTAGTTCATACGCACAGCCATGCCGCTCCTGCATAAAGCAACACCAGCGGTACGATTTCTAAACTGCAAAGATAGTACAAAAAAAGCACCCACGAGCCGATTTGGCTGAAAAAAATACGAAATCCCTTCCATATAAACACTATTTTGCCCAATATCACCGCCCCGATACCTATGCGCATGGCTATTTCAGCATTGGCAGGATAGCACAGCACCATCATCGTGGCGGGGAATAATATCAGCGTGGTGAAACCCGTGGCGGATAGGAAGCCACGCAGCCACATGCGCGTGTGCAGCCTATCGGAAAAGACATTCCCCACCATCCAGTAGGCGAACACCAGGAATAGTTCGTAGCCTACGGTGAGTCCCACCGAGATACCCATCCCTCTGGCGGCGTCCGCCCCGGCAAGGTTGCCCCCCACGAGTATGAAGAGTAGCACCCCGGCGCAGAGAGTCCACATCACGTTGAGGAGTACTACGAATGATGTCTCGCGCACGGTGTCGTCGAATACATTGCCGCGCTCCCGGACTTCTATGGCACTCTTCAGCATTGCGCCTAAATATCTGGAGTTATTGTGGAAGCGAATGGCGATGATCACAAACAGAAGCAACAAGCCTCCCATTATCCATGAAAGCCCGGCTGAAAGCCCGTGCATCTCCACGCGTGGCGGCACTCCGGGATTTTCCCGCCGATCGATCATTATCACGTAGGATGTGTCATGCACCGTGGTGTCGATTACCGCCGTATCGGCAGCCAATGAATCAGCCGCGATAGTATCGGCAGGCGCAACGGTCTTTATCCGGTAAGCCTGCGCCGGGCGATCGCTCCGCCTGCTTCCGGAGGCAGATGCGGACACATCAGCGGCGGCGGGGGCAACCGCTGTTGCCTCCGGCGATGCGCCCTCGGTGTGTATCTCCGAGGGCACGGTGTGTGCTGTACGCAACGTGTCGGCACTTATCTGAGCCATCCTTCTTTCTTATACCATTCCACACTCTTTGCCACACCCTCAGCGAGGTCCACTTCCGGCGCAAAACCGAAATCGCGCTGAGCCTTAGCCACATCCACCATCCAGTTGCGCTGCTTCATGATGTTGTATTTATCACGATTCAACGTAGAGGGTTGCCCCTTCGCCACCCCGATCTTCTCGGCTATGGCAGACACCATCTTCAATCCCCACAGCGGCACCCGCACCGGCACCACCAATTTCTTCCCCATCTCCTGCATCGAGATGCGGCGGAAATCTTTCTGGCTGTACGCCGCCGGATGAGCCACATTATATGTTTCTCCCGCAGGAGCCTTCTCCAAAGCATCAAAGATAGCACGCGCCAGGTCGGTGATATAGAGGAATGTAAGCATCTGCTTGCGATAGCCCACCGAGAAATCCCAACCCTTGGCTATCGACTCAAACATCAGGAAGTAATCATGATCACGCGGTCCATACAGCCCCGTGGCGCGGAAGATTATAAAGGGGATACCCTCCATCTGGAGCAGCATCTCCGCCTTCAGTTTCGAGGCTCCGTAGCGGGTGTTGGGTTGCGGTATGTCGCGCTCCGTGATGGGACGCGGAGACTTATCGCTCACCGGCCCCATGGCAGAGAGCGAGGATATGTAGAGGAGTTTCCCGGGAATCTTACCGGCAGACTTCAGCGCGCCCAGAAAACTGCGCAGATACTCATAATTGATGCGATTGAAATCCGAGAATCTCAGACACTTCGTAGCGCCGAGATTATACACAATCCAATCCCAACTCTCGCCCTCGGGCAATGCCTTCAGCATAGCATCCGCCAGCGAAGCCGGATTATCGAAATCGAACTCCACAAACCGGATTCTCTCATCGCCGAGATATTTACGCGAAGTAGTGGATCGCACACCGGCCCACACTTCCAGGCCGCGTCGCAGCGCCTCCTCCACAATGAATCCTCCGGCGAATCCTCCGGCGCCAACTATCAAAACTCTTCTCTTCCTTACTATTTCACTCATCTCAAATCCTCAAGTTAGAGCCAAATTCCCAAAATCATATCCAAATCCGGAAATTTAATTTCAATATTCCAAAATAAAAAATTCCATCCCATCGTCTGTCGTCCGCCATGCTTTTTCATTTTTATAGGGCTCCGGCGGGAGCCGGATTGAGCCGTAAGGTTCATAGCCGGGGCTGAAGCCGCAGGCTTATATCAGCCCAAACTCATAATCCTCGGCTATCAGCCACTCCAGGGCTGCCGGAAGCGCCGTCTGCAACCGCGGCCATGACTTTATCGAATCATGAAACACAATCACAGACCCATCGCGGGCGAGTTCCTTAACATTCCTCACCACATCCTCCGGCGAAAGCCACTTGCTATAGTCACGCGTCACCAGATCATACATGATGATGCGGTAGCCGGCTCTCAGAGCCCGAGCCTGCGCCGGCCGAAGCCAGCCATGGGGTGGCCGGAAGAGATTCCCGCCGATCAACCGCCCCGCGGCTTCCACATCCTCCAGATAATCCTCCGTGCTTGACTTCAAACCCTGCAGATGATGCAGCGTATGATTCCCCACTCCGTGGCCGCGACGCCTTATCTCATCGAGAAGTTCCGGATGGCGCTCCACATTCTGCCCCACCATGAAGAAAGTAGCCTTCACTCCATACCGGTCGAGTATATCCAGCACCAGGGGAGTCACCTCCGGGATGGGACCATCATCAAAAGTGAGATACACCCTTTTCTTCCCATCGGTCGAGGGGAGACGGAACTCGCCCCCCTTCACCAATTTTCTGAACCATCCCGGCGGCCGCTCTATCAATCGTGTCAGTCTCATCTGGCGGCATATTCGGGATGCTTCTTCAGGAATTCATCCCAGAGTCGCTGAGTACGCGCCTTATCAAGACGCTGATACTGCTCGTTGGATTCAAGGAGTTTCTGCGCGGTGGCATCATTTCTCACCTCCTCAAGCACAAGCCCGAGCAGCGAGTCGATGTAGCGTTCCTCAGTGGAAGAAGCCGCATAATCAGCCTCAGAGAGCCCGGCCAGCACATTGGCGATCTCACAATATTTCGCAGCCTCACGGGCTGTCTCTTCCGGAGTGAGGTCGGAAACAGCCGACGCCTCGCCGGCATCCCCTCCGGCCGCTCCGTAATAGTAATCATAATAACGCTTCACGGTGTCGCGGTTCAATCCATACTTCTTAAGGATTGCATCCACCTCTGATTTCTTGCCGCCATACGTCTCGAAGAGTTCAACGATGCGGTAATACTGGAAGGGGGTCATGCGCGATTCGTATGAAAGCGACGGATTCGCGAAGCGCGAACTGATTTCCTGCTGATATATGATATAGGGAGCCGCATGGTCGAGCATGCCGCGGAAGAGTTTCAGACCCTTATCGGTAAGTTTCTTATCATTGAGCGTCTTGCCGATTTCGCAATATACCTGCGCGGTGGTGAGCCCCAGGGAGAGATCGAGCGAGGATACACGCCCGGGAGATTTCTCAAGCATGGTGTCGAGGAGTCTGATAGCCTGATTATACTTCTCATGAGCCCCCCGCTCATCGCCATCCTTGAGCAGAATATCACCTTCGTATACCAACTGGCTCGAAGTCTCCACAGCGGCATTGCGCACTGAATAGAGCATTCGGCGTGCCGTCTCGTCAAAATAGGGGGTATGCCCCTTGCTGTCGGCGCCTCCCCAGCGGAACTTATTCATTATATTCCCGTAGGCGCGGTCCGTACGCGGCAACTTACCCTCCTGATAAGTGGGCACGAGTTGATGTGCCAGACCGGTGGAACGCATATATGGAGTGAGACCCACATGATATTCATCCCCTACTGTAGAACACCAATAGATCGGACGCGGCCAACCGCGTTCGGCATTCGTGGCGATGATGTCGAGCATCAGGATATCGCCAAGCCCCAGATACCCTTTCGAGCGATAAGCCTCCGTCTGAGAGAGGTCCACCACTATCTCCGGCAGTATCGAAGCCGTATCGGCGGCAGCCACCAGTCCGCGCTTCACCACAGCCTCCTTATTGACCGGGATTCTCACCACAGCCGACGGCATCATGCGATAGCCCGAACGGCTATCCACCGACTCTCCGGCATAGAGTATCTTCAGGCTCGACAGAAGGTCGGCGGGTATATTGTCTTCGTAAGGCAATACGGTGACGTCGCTGCGTCCGTAGGCGTAATCCGAAGGTTTAGCCGTAAAGTCTACAGCCTTACCTCCCTCAGTAGCCATACGCTGCTGATTGGCATACCAGTCGGAGTTTAGATAACTCAGATTGATGATTCTCACATCTGGACGCACACCTTCCACCTCCTGAGCATACCATAGCGGGAAGGTATCATTATCGCCGTTGCAGAACACTATGGCATTCGGTTCCAGGCTCTCAAGATAGTTGATGGCGAAGTCGCGCGCGGCATATCGGCCCGAACGGTCATGATCATCCCACGTCTGCGACACCATCTGCAGAGGCACCGCCACACCGAGCACACACGCCCCGACAGCGGCATATAGACGCTTCTTCTCCCCCTTGAGCCACCCTTCGAGAAGTTGCGCGAGTCCTGCCACACCCATACCTATCCAGATGGCGAAGGCATAGAAACTTCCGGCAAAGGCGTAGTCGCGCTCACGCGGCTGATTGGGAGTCTGGTTCAGATAGAGCACGATGGCGATACCCGTCATGAAGAAGAGGAAGAACACCACCCAGAACTGCTCCACTCCGCGGTCGCCGGCAAACGACTGCCATATAAGTCCGATCAGACCCAGTATGAGCGGAAGGAGATAATATTTGTTATTGCCCGCATTCTTCGACCCCAAATCCTCCGGCAGGAGTGACTGATCCCCCAAGCGCATATTATCAAGCACCGGGATACCCGAAATCCAGTTGCCGGCATCCAGTTCGCCGTATTGATTATTGAGATCATTCTGTCTGCCTGCGAAGTTCCAGAGGAAATAGCGCAGATACATGTGGTTGAGTTGATAGTTGAAGAAGTATGAGAGATTCTGCCCGAAAGTAGGCTTATACACCTTCTTCTCCGGATAAAAGAGCGTGCCGGTGAATTCGTTGTAAGCCGGCTGAGCCTGCATATCCACCTCCGGAATCTTCTCCCCCGTCTCATCATCGATGGCTGAGACACTCACCATCTGATCGGGCATAGTGTCGAGGCGCACCCAGTTGGCATACTGCGCCGCGTGCTGGCGGCTGTAGAGGCGCGGGAAGAGCATATTGAGTTCGGGGTTCATCTTCACCTCGGGCTTATAATCCTTCACCACATAATAGTCTCCTCCACGCTCGGCGAGTTTTACATTCTTCTGCTGCTCGGCGGGAGTGAGCATATCATATTCCGATTTCGGCTCACCACCTGCCACTCCTTTGGCGTAAAGTTTCTTACCCTTGTTCACGATCGCACCCCCATAGAGAGGATAGTTGATGATGGCGGGCGATCCGTCGTCGAGCACAGCCACCGTATCCGATGCCATGCCGTTATATCGTTTCTGCGGAGATGAATAGAGAGTCTCGCCGTAGATCAGAGGATTCTCACCATATTGCTCACGATTCAGATACGATGCCAGATCGAATACATTATCGGGTGAGTTCTGATTCATCGGAGTGTCTGCCGACGAGCGTATCAGAATCAGGGCATAACTGCTATAGCCTATAAATATCACCGTAATGCTCCACATCATCACATTAAGGACCCTCTGGGGCACCAGACGCGAATATTTGCTGAAGAGCATAGCGATCATAGCGATCGTGAGGATGATTCCGATCCAGACGCCGTCGCCCACGAAAAGCATCCCCGAGATAGTGACACCGAGGATAAACGATACCTTTCCCGCCACCGTAAGCCGACTCATTGAAAGTTCATAGAGCGCGAATCCGAAAAGCAGAAGCGCACAGATGGCGTAAGCCAGCGCACCGCTATTGAAGGGTAGATGCATCCCGTTGACGAAGACCAACTCAAACTGCTGCGCCACCTTAATGAAGCCCGGCACCAAACCGTAGAGCACAAAAAACACTATCACAAACGACACGCCGAGCGCGATGAGCGACTTCAGCACATTCATATCCTTATACTTGCGATAAGCAAATACGAGCACGATGGCAGGAATACAGAGGAGGTTGAGCAGATGCACCGCCACACTGACGCCGATGATATAAGCGATAAGAATCAGATAGCGATCCGAATCCGGATTGTCTGCCCTGTTCTCCCACTTCAGGATAAGCCAGAACACGAGAGCCGTGCAGAAACTTGAAAAGGCATAAACCTCACCCTCCACAGCCGAGAACCAGAAAGTATCGCTCCACGTATAAGCCAGCGACCCCACGGCAGCCGAACCCATAATTATCAGATACTGCGGGAGTGACAATTCGGAAGTCTGCGATGGTTTCACGACGAGTCTGCGCACCAGATGCGTGATAGTCCAGAACAGCAAAAGAATGGTAAGAGCCGAGAGTAGGCCGCTCATAGCGTTCACCATCACCGAAACAGACTCCGTATCCGGAGCGAAATTAGCAAAGAAGCGCGCCGTAAGCATGAAAATAGGATTGCCCGGCGGGTGACCGATTTCCAACTTATCGGCCTGAATTATAAACTCACCGCAATCCCAATAAGATGCGGTCGGTTCCAGAGTGAGCCAATAAGTGACCAGAGCGATGGCAAACACTAACCATCCTCCCACATTATTGACCAGATTATACTTTCTGCTTAACATGATAAAAAAATAAATCGCTTTAACCTATCCATTCCATCCCGATCACCCGGAAATACAAATCCTCTCTATCCCCAAATAGAAATCTATCTGCCCGGAAATACAAAACCTGTCTATCCCCAAACAGAAATCCTATCAAACCACAAAATTAACAAAAACTCACCAACTCACCAACGCAAACCCCCAAAATAATAGAAATAACTCCAAATTAATAAATCCCGATAATTCAATCACCGGCGGAGGGATAAGGTTTTAGGGAGTGGGAATAGATTCGGAAATATAGGGAGTGGGAAATAAAAAAATAAAGGGCGTGTCACCAAG
>CAMWSV010000050.1 GCA_947177015.1 uncultured Porphyromonadaceae bacterium | reverse complement strand
ACTTGAGAGCCGTACATCATCACCCGTGAGGATACCTCGCGACAAGGAGACATTATGCCATACTGAAATCGACGGCCTTTACCCCGCCGGCGAAGGCGCCGGATATGCCGGTGGTATAGTTTCGGCTGCAATCGACGGCAGAAGATGTATGGATGCGATTTGTAATAAGCAAAAAAAATGCTAAATTTGTAGTTTGAATAAAACTCCCGTCATTAAAGGGATGAAAAGTTGGGGAAGCAGGCAGATTATGAGGGGAAAAAGATATAAACTTAAAAAATCGGAAGATAGTGAGTGTAATCCTGAATATAGAGACGAGTTCTGAAATCTGTTCGGTGGCTATCAGCATCGATGGTGAAGTTGACTTCCATATCGAATCAGACGAATCGATGAAACATGCCGCCCTATTGGCGCCATACGTCGACAAATGTATGGAACATCTCGGCAGAAAAGATTTAAGTCTTGATGCAGTGGCTGTCAGTATAGGTCCCGGCAGTTACACGGGTCTCAGAATCGGCATGTCAATGGCTAAAGGACTCTGTTTTGCCCGGAATATTCCATTGATAGGGATTAATACTCTCCAATTGCTCGCGGTGAAGGCTATGTTTGCGATGCGCGAATCGGAGGGAGATGAGATACTTGTGCCTATGATTGACGCCCGCCGCAGTGAGGTATACACTGCCGCCTACGACTTGGCATTGCGTGAGATTATCCCTCCCCACCCGCTGATACTCCAGCCTGACTCTCTGAAGGAACTTGAAGGGAAAGGGAAGATAGTAATTAACGGCAACGGATCAGTCAAGGCGCGGGATATTCTTCAACTGGAGAACACTGAATATCTTTCCGGGGCTATGCCTACAGCGATGGATATGGCGGCGTTGAGTCGCAGAGCCATGTTAAACTCCGACTTTATGGACGTGGCTTACGCAGTCCCCGTATATCTCAAGGATTACGAGGCAAAACGTTCGGTCAATAAGGTATTGCATCGTGCCGCAGAATCTGCACCGGAGCAATAAAATGATTGTCGGGCTGATAGATGGTATTGCTCGCACTCCTCAGATTTTTAAGAGTAAAAGAAAAAATTACTAAATGGAAAAGATAGATATACATTCAGACTCATATAAATTCTTACCCTACAACACGGGTATGCCTCCTATGCCTCTGCCGGAGTATGGACGCACCATTCAGAACATGGTGGATTACTGTGTGGAGATCGAGAATAAGGAGGAGCGCACGGCGTGTGCCTACGCCATCATAGAGGTGATGAAACGTCTCTTCCCGCAGCAGAAGGGGGAGAATGGCGATCTTAAGAAATTCTGGGATCATCTAAATATTATGGCGCGGTTCGAACTCGACATTGACTTCCCCTGCGAGGTGGTGTCGGCTGATGCGGTGAATCCTCGGCCAAGCCCTATTCCTTACGAAAAGGGACCGATTAAATATCGCCACTACGGCAGGAGCGTGGAGAATATGATTATTAAGGTAGCAGATATGGAGGAGGGCGAGGAGCGCGACGAACTTATCTCGATGCTCGCCCACCAGATGAAGAAACTCCTGCTGGCCCACAATCCCGAAGGAGTTGACAATGCCAGAGTCCTGCGCGACCTTTACGACTATTCAAAAGGTAAGATAGATCTGGATCCCGCCACATATATCCTTCATGATTTTCATGATATCACTCCCGTGGCAGTCAAAGGGAAGAAGGGTAAAAAGAAAAAGAAGTAATAACCATCACATCTTCGGAAAAGTAAATGGGTACATTTATCGTAGAGGGAGGACATAAGTTAGAAGGGAGCATACGTCCGCAGGGAGCGAAGAATGAAGCACTGGAAGTGATCTGCGCCACACTTCTCACACCTGAGAAAGTGACGATACATAATATTCCGGACATCCTTGATGTGAGAAATCTCATCAATCTGCTGTCTGCCATGGGTGTCAAGGTAAGATATCTCGACCGGCACACCTGCGAATTTGAAGCCGAAAATATAGATTTCGACTATATCGACTCAGCCGAATATCGTAAGCGGGCATCATCGCTGCGCGGTTCGGTGATGATTGTGGGTCCGCTATTGGCTCGCTATGGCCACGCAGTGATGCCTAAACCCGGAGGCGACAAAATCGGACGCCGCCGTCTGGATACTCACTTCCTTGGAATGATCTCTTTGGGAGCCGAGTTTGAATATGATTCTGAACAGCGACTTTACAAAATCAGTGCACCGCACGGCTTGGACGGTAAATTCCTTCTGCTCGATGAGGCATCGGTGACCGGCACAGCCAACCTTGTTATGGCGGCGGTGCTCGCCAAAGGTACTACCACAATTTACAATGCGGCGTGCGAACCATACGTGCAGCAACTTTGCCGGATGCTTGTGAAGATGGGCGCAAAGATTGAAGGTATCGGAAGCAACCTCCTCACTATCCGGGGGGGTGAAGAACTGCATGGAGCCACGCATACCTGTCTGCCTGATATGATCGAGGTGGGGAGTTTTATTGGTATGGCGGCCATGACGGGCAGTAACGTTCTGCTGGAAAATGTAGGGGTCAGAGATTTAGGTATTATGCCCGAAATGTTCCGCCGCCTCGGAGTATCGTTGGAAATTGAGGATGACAATATCAGAGTCAATCAGAAGGAAATCTACGAGATTGACACATTTATCGACGGCTCTATCATGACCTTCGCCGACGCCACATGGCCCGGATTATCCCCTGATTTATTAAGTATTTTCCTCGTTGTGGCAACCCAAGCGCGTGGAAGTGTGTTGATACATCAGAAGATGTTTGAATCTCGCTTGTTCTTTGTGGATAAACTAATCGATATGGGAGCGCGAATCATCCTTTGCGATCCGCACCGCGCGGCTGTGATAGGGAGCGGCAGATTTCAATCTATGCATGGCACCGTGATGACATCTCCCGACATTCGTGCAGGCATCGCGATGCTGATCGCCGCTTTGGGTTCAAAAGGTATCAGCAAGATTCATAACATCGATCAGATCGACAGGGGTTATGAAGATATCGAGCAGCGCCTCCGCTCGCTTGGTGCCAATATAATCCGTGAAGAATAACGGAATTAAAATCATAGATTGATGATAGAAGAAAAAGATATATTGAAGGTCGGTAAGTTTTTCAGGACTCACGCTCTGAAAGGTGAACTTAACACCATGACTGAGGGATATGAGGCAGATTTACTCGATACTGAATCCCCTCTGATAGTGGAGATGGATGGTATCTTCGTGCCGTTTTATGTAGAGAGTTGGCGTCCGAAAGGGATGTTCGGGTGTCTGGTGAAACTTGAGGGAATCGACACTCAGGAGCGTGCGCAGGAATTTGTAAATAAATTCATTTATATGCGTCGCGAGGATGTGGCTGATGCACTCGGACTCGACCCCGACGAACTCAACACTGAGGAAGACTTCGTAGGATTCCGTGTGGAGGTGGAAGGGATAGGTTACATCGGCAGAGTAGAGGAAATCGACAGCACTACAGACAATCTTCTGCTCGTGGTGAAACCCGATGACTCCGACAAATTGATATATATCCCCCTTGTAGAGGAATTTCTTGTATCGATTGATGAGAAAGAAGATGGCAATGATGCAGATAACACAATAGTGCTGCGTCTGCCCGACGGAATTTTAGACCTTAATGATTAAAAACAGAGTATTATGAGCACAAATTTTGAATATGACGAAGAGCAGGCAATACGTTTCATCCGCAATGCAGTGGGTCAGGAAGTCAGCGACCAGTATTCAGATGATGAATTGACCATGGTGATAGATATAATCTGGGACTATTATGAGCGTCAGGGATTCCTGAAACTCTCTTCAGGCAAGACTAAAGACGAAGTTCTCGATGAGGCTGCGCTTACCGCATACGTCAAGAAGGAACTTGACAATGATGGTCAGATTCTGATGGATCCGGATGACTTGAGCAAAATTGTTAATGCCGATTTGGACTATGAAGAATCTCTTGAAGACGCTTAAATCCCTCGTGCTGGCGAGCCTGCTTGTCGCGACTGCTGTTCCGGCGCTTGCCGATAAGAATGTTCCGCTCGATGAAATGAGTTTCGCTGAATTGGTAAACTCCGTGGATCCCGGCAAGCAGAGCGAACTGATTCAGAAGTTTCAGGATCGCGAGGCTAAGAATGTCTTGCTCAAGAATCGTTCGCTGACTGAGCAGAACGGTTGCTCTATCGATGCAATCCGCAATCACGAGGTGCTTGTGATTACTATCCCCGCCAGCAACCTGTTTGGACCGAATCAGACCGAACTCCTCGCATCTGCCGAGAAATATCTTGAACCCTTCAAGCGCTACTTCAAGGAACCGGATATGTATCGTGTGCTGACTGTGATGCACACCGATAACACCGGATCTGAAGAATATCGCGAGCAGATCACAATTGACCGTGCGCAGGCCGTCGCTGACTGGTTTGAGGAGAACGTTACCGACACGCAATATCTCTTCCCCTTTGCAATGGCAGATGATATTCCTCTCGTACCCAACGATAGTTTCGAGAATCGCGCTCAGAATCGCCGTCTTGAAATATATCTCGTGCCAGGCATCGCTATGCTTGAAAAGGCAAAGAAGGGGAGAATCGCATTTTAAACTTATAATTAATCGCTCCGGAGCGTCTCCGGCGCGCTTGATAGAAATGTCAGATACAACGAAAGAATTAATCACGGATGGCGCGCCGAATCCGGTGCCGCAGACGCCGTATTACATAGTATATGAGGATAAACTCCGTTGCAATCTCGCTACTCTCAAAGATGTCAGTGAGCGCTCCGGAGTCAAGATTATAATGGCTTTCAAGGCAAATGCACTCTGGAAGACGTTCCCTATTATAAAAGAATATTTTACGGCATCCACAGCCTCATCGCTCAACGAGATGAAACTATCGCTGGAATATCTCGGTGAGGATGTCCATGCCTATTGTCCGGTATATACTGAGGAGACTTTCCCCGAATTTCTGCACGGCTGCACACACATCACCTTTAATAGTGTGGCGCAATTTGAGAAATTCTATCCGCGCATCAGAGAATATAATGCCGATCTCCCCGAAGGTGAGAAGAGAATATCCGCCGGACTGAGAATTAATCCCCGGTGTAGTGTGATTGAGACGGATATCTATAATCCCTGCATCCCCGGCAGCCGCTTCGGTGTAGATGCTGAAAATTTAAAGGAACTCCCGGAGGGGGTGGAAGGGCTGCATTTCCACGCCCTCTGCGAGTCTTCAAGTTATGATCTTGAAAAGGTGCTGGATGCCCTGGAAGCGCAATTCGGAAGTTTCCTCGATACGGTGAAATGGCTTAATATGGGTGGCGGACACCTTATCACTCGCGAAGGCTACGATAAAGAGCACTTCATAAAACTCATAGCAGGCTTACGCGAGCGACATCCCAATCTTGAAATTATCATCGAGCCCGGAAGCGCATTTACCTGGCAGACAGGCGATCTGATTACCAAAGTACTGGATGTGGTGGAAAATGCCGGAATAAAGACCGGTATCATCGATGCTTCATTTGCCTGCCACATGCCGGACTGCCTTGAAATGCCCTATCGTCCGGCAATCGGAGAGGCTTTGCCGGATGATGCCGAAGGTGAGGATGTGAAGGTGTATCGTTTGGGTGGAAATTCGTGCCTGAGCGGTGATTACGTCGGCGACTGGAAATTTGACGGCGATCTTAAAGCCGGTGATATTCTGACACTGAAGGATATGAACCATTACACCACGGTGAAGACAAATATGTTTAACGGTATCCAGCATCCCTCGATTTGGCTTCAGGACTCCAATGGGGAGAAACATCTTCTGCGTGAATATACGTATGACGATTATCGCCGGCGCATGGATTAGATCCGGAATAGAAAAAATACGTGTATAAATATAGATAAGTAAGTTTGAAAAATTAGCGGATAGTATTTTTGAATTTTCCAAACCTACATATAAACTTAACCTAAAGATTAATAACATTATCATGAAACGTTCGTTTATGCTCCCGATTCTGTCGGGATTAGTTGCACTCTCCGCAATGGGCTGGGGGCAGAAAGGTCACGACACTACCGCATTCATTGCGGAAAATCACCTCACTCCTGCTGCAAAGGCTGCCGTGGAGGAAATTTTAGATGGCAAATCGATCGTATATTACGCCAACTGGGCTGATAATGCCTGCCATACAGAGCCTTACGCCTACACTAAGACCTGGCACTATAAAAACATTGATGAAGGAGAGAAATATTCCGAGGTGAAGGATATCAAGGAGGGTAGCGTGGTGTCGGCGCTCTATGATCAGATAGCCATCCTCAACGACACTACTGCCACCAAGGAACAGAAATGGCTGGCGCTCGTGCTTACGGTGCATTTCTTAGGTGATATTCATCAACCCATGCACATGGGGCGTCTTTCCGACAAGGGCGGAAACCGTCATAATATAAAATATTTCAATTCAGGCACTAATCTTCACTCCGTGTGGGATAGCCGACTTCCCGAATCTGCACATAAATGGAGTTATACTGAATGGCAGCAAAATATTGATCGCGCCACTCCCGAGGAGATCGACCTCATCGTTGTGGGAGGCACACCTTACTCGTGGGGTGAGGAAACTTACGAAATTGCCAAGAAGGTCTATGAAAATACTCCCGAAGGCACCAACGTGGCGTTCGATTATATCGCCGACTGGACTCCGGTGATCGAGACTCAGTTCCTAAGGGGCGGTCTGCGACTTGCCGATGTGCTTAATGAGGCGTTCGATTCCGAATATCAGGCAAAGAACGGTATCAAAAAGTGTGCTGCACAGAAAAAATAATTGTAATGCCACAGTTACCCCCTCTTCATCTCCCCCCCTTTGACTTTAAGTTAAAGAAGGAGGGGGAGATTTTGAAAATATATGATTCGCTGCGAGCCAAATATGTGGCGGCTACTCCCGAAGAGTACGTAAGGCAACATTTCATAAATTATCTGATCCATTTCATGCACTATCCCGCCTCTCACATCGCAAATGAGATTGGAATAGAATTGAACGGAACAAAAAAACGGTGCGACAGTGTGGTGTTTGGCAATGATATGCTCCCTCTGATGATTATAGAGTATAAGGCACCAAATGTGGAGATAACTCAGGTCACATTTGATCAGATTGCCAGATACAATATGCGTCTGAAAGCAAAATATCTGATAGTATCCAATGGCATGCAGCACTTCTGTTGCGTTATGGATTATGACAAGGACACCTATCACTTTCTTCCCCGTATCCCGGAATTTACCTCACTTGTAAATCCATTTTCTGAAAACTGAAACTTACTGCAAAGATGAATCCGGAACCCGATTATTCATATCTTGATTTGCTTAACCCACAGCAGCGCGCCGCCGTGGAATATCACGATGGTCCGCTATTGGTGATTGCCGGAGCCGGCTCAGGCAAAACCCGCGTGCTGACATATAAAATCGTCAACCTGCTCCAGCACGGCTTCGAGCCTTACCGGATAATGGCGCTAACATTTACCAATAAAGCGGCCCGCGAGATGAAGGAGAGAATAACCGCGGTAGTTGGCGAGAAAATTGCCTCGCGTCTCTGGATGGGTACTTTCCACTCAATCTTCCTCAGAATACTGCGCCGACATTCCGAACTGATTGGATTCAAACCGACTTTCACAATCTACGACACCAATGATTCCCGCTCGCTGATCAAGATGATTGTGAAGGATCTCGCGCTTGATGAAAAGATTTATAAACCGGCTATGGTGGCTTCTTTAATCTCTAATGCCAAGAATGCCTTGATTTCGGCTGAACAGTATGTGGCAGACCCCGAAAATATGGCAAATGACAGGAGGGCAAAGCGGCCCATGATTGGTAGAATATATCAGTTGTATGCGCAAAGATGCAAGATTGCCGATGCGATGGATTTCGATGATATCCTCTTCTTTATGAATATTCTGCTGCGTAATAATCAGGATATCCTGCGCCATTATCAGGATTTCTTCAAGTATATCCTCGTAGATGAGTATCAGGACACCAATTTCGCTCAGCATCTGATAATATCTCAACTTGCCGGAGAGAGAAGAAATCTATGCGTGGTGGGCGATGATGCACAGAGCATCTATTCATTCCGTGGAGCGAATATAGCCAATATCCTCAACCTGGATAAATATTACCCCGGATTGCAGATATTCAAACTTGAGCGCAACTATCGGTCCACACAGAATATCATCAATGCCGCAGGGTCGCTTATCGAGAAGAATACCCGCCAGATGCGCAAGCATGTATATAGCGAGAATGAAGTGGGAGAACCCGTCACGGTGATGAGTACATATTCCGATATCGAGGAAGCATATCTGATTGCCAATATGATTTCTCAATCGAAATATACCAATCACGACACCTATGATGAGTATGCGGTACTGTATCGCACCAATGCGCAATCGCGCGTATTGGAAGAATCGCTTAGAAAACGCAACATACCGTATAGAATCTACGGAGGCTTGTCATTCTATCAACGTAAGGAGATCAAGGATGCGATCAGTTATTTCAGAATGGCTGTGAATCCCGATGATGATGAAGCGCTTCGCCGAATCATAAATTATCCCGCGAGGGGTATCGGCGACACTACGATGAAGCATCTTCAGAATGCCGCCATAGAATTCGGGGTCAGTGTATGGGAAGTGATTTGCAATCCGGATAAATACCCTTCCGGAGTGAAGGCTGCTGCCCGCAAGAAGTTGGATGGCTTCCGTAAGATGATAGACCTTTTTATAAAAGATAATCTTGACGGCGCGAACGCTTACGAATTGGGTCAGTTGATTTATAACCGATCCGCTATTCTCACCACTCTGGCGCATGATAATACTCCCGAGAGTATATCGAAGCAGGAGAACCTTTCAGAACTTTTAGCGGGTCTGAAGGATTTTGTCGAGACACGCAGGGAATCCGGTGAGGAAGATCTTTCTATGAGTGCCTTTATCAGTGAGGTGCAACTCTCTACTGATCAGGATGAGGAGGATGATGCAAATCAGGCTAAGGTGGTGCTTATGACGGCACACGCTGCAAAAGGCCTGGAATTCAAACATATCTATATCGTGGGGGTAGAAGAGGAACTGTTTCCCTCAGCAATGAGCATGGATTCAATGTCAGAGGTTGAGGAAGAGCGCCGATTGCTATACGTGGCTATGACGCGCGCCAAGGAGACGTGTGTCATGACCTATGCCGGCTCCCGTTTCCGCAACGGCCAGACTATTATGACTCGCCCTTCCCGCTTCCTCAGCGACATTGACACGCGCTACCTTAAGATGCGCACCTCTACAGATTTGGGATATGAGGCTACTGACCGTCCTTCATTCATAAATCCCCGGGCATCATACTCTGCATCCGGAAGTGATCGTTCGGGCGGTTATAACGGTAGCGCGGGATATAGCAGTGGGCATAATAGCGCTCCTTTCGATAGAAAGAATTACTTCCCGGCGGGAGGCAACAGTTACGGTTCGCAAAAATACGAAGATAGAACTAAGAAAATTTCAATCCGAAGTGGCAGGATGGAAGAAGGGAAAAATCTTGATTCCATCATGACGGATGCCGGAAATGTAAAGGTTGGCACGGTGATCGAACACGCTAAATTCGGTGTCGGTAATGTAATCAAATTGGAGCACGTCAGTGGCAACGATCTTATGATTGTAGACTTCGGCGTTGTGGGGGTAAAGAAACTCCTTCTCCGTTTCGCTAAATTCAAGATAAAACTTTAAGAATCCGTGAATATGATTGTTAGTCGGTATGTATGATTTTAATCAATACGTATGATTGTAATTGGTATAAGTGATTTTAATCGGTATATACGATTTAATAAATATACGGATTCTTCAGAAAAACGTTAAATCCAAACATCATGAAAGAGAATACACCGGCGGTAGATTTCCGTCGTAAGCCGGAATGGCTCAAGATAAAACTCCCCAGAGGATTCAAGACAAGTCAGGTAGTAGGGTTGCTCAACGAAAAACATCTGCACACCATCTGCAGTTCCGGAATGTGCCCGAACAGGGGAGAGTGCTGGGGAGCGGGAACCGCCACATTTATGATAGGTGGTAATATCTGCACCCGCAACTGCAAATTCTGCAACGTCACTCATGGCAGACCCGAAGCACTTGATGATAGAGAGATTGAAGATATAGTGGAATCTGTAAAGCAACTAAAACTGCGCCACGTAGTTATCACATCGGTAGATCGTGACGATCTGCCTGATCTGGGAGCCTCCCACTGGGTGAAGTTGATACGTCGCCTTCATGAGGAATGTCCTTTCACTACTATGGAGGTGCTTATTCCTGACTTTCAGGGACGCAAGGAGTTGATAGATATGATTATAGCAGAACGCCCGGACGTTATCTCCCACAATATGGAGACAGTAAGACGACTCACCCCTGAAGTCCGTACATTCGCAACCTACGACACATCGCTTGAAGTGATTCATCAGATTGCCGATTCGGGTATCAGAAGCAAGAGCGGCATCATGCTCGGCTTGGGAGAATCTGAAGAAGAAATAATTCAGGTTATGGATGATTTGCGCGCGGTCGGTTGCGAAGTTATGACTATCGGACAATACCTCCAGCCTACAAAGAATCACTTCCCTCTGCAGGCATACATAACCCCCGAAAAATTTGCCGAATATGCCGAAATCGGTCGTAAGAAAGGCTTCCGTCACATCGAATCGGCTCCCATGGTGAGAAGTAGTTATCATGCAGAGAAACACGTGCATTGAGATTCTGTCTATTATATTTCTTAATTCTACTTTAAGTAAGTTGGAAAAATTAATAAAAATGAGGACATTCGCCTCACACATTTCCTTACTTAACGTTGATATGATCTAATTTTAAGAACTTACGCATCTGTATTGACTATGATAAAGATATATCAGCCGCAAGGTCCACAGCGATATGAGGAAATCTTGGTGATGCAACGCCAACTTTTTGACGAGATGGTTGCTGAAAAGCGCGCTACCGGCAGAGTGAACGATGAACACCTCATTTCGGTGGAGCATCTGCCGGTAATCACCCTCGGCAGACGTGCACACCATGAGAATCTGCTTATTTCCGAAGATATGCTAAAGGCACGTAATATTGACGTGTTCAGGATCGAAAGGGGAGGAGATATCACCTACCACGGACCGGGTCAGATCGTGATGTATCCGCTGATTGATTTAGAGCATTATCATCTTGGAGTAAAAGATTACGTGAATCTACTGGAGGAAGCCGTAATTCTAACTCTTAAATACTACGGAATCGAAGGCGAAAGGGTAGAAGGTGCCACCGGAGTGTGGATTGATAAGGATACTCCGCACGAACGCAAGATTTGTGCTATCGGAGTGAAATGCAGCCGGTTTATCACGATGCACGGACTCGCCCTCAACGTAAACACTGAACTTTCACCCTTCACTCTGATCAATCCCTGTGGTTTTGTCGACAAGGGAGTCACCTCCATCGCCAAAGAATTAAACCATCCCGTTGACTACGCCGAAGCCACCCATCAACTCCGACACAACTTCCTCACCCTCCTTAACTCTCACACCTAACCCCTCTCGACACCATATCATATTAAAAAGCGTCTGAAGGCAATACCATTTTCCTCAGACGCTTTTTGTTTATGATGTTATCTATCCCAAGTTGCCCCGAGATAATAATTATCTTGATTAACCCCGGGGTAGGATCTTTTTCGTTGATAAATTTCATATAAACTTTTGTAATCGTCTTTTGGACTTGACGCATTACTTTTTAATAATATAAAGTAATTTTAATTTTAAAACTCACTTAGAATAAAATAATCATAGTTAAAATATTTGTTAGTTAAAAAATAATATTTAATTTTGTAATCACATACTTCAGAACTCGTATTAAATAGTATTAGAAGTCTCATAAATAAAATGTAAAGTGTTAGTATGATGGCTATAAACTGTTTAAAAGATATAATTCACCAATTAAGTATTATACAATGAAAAGACTAACTAATCTTTTATTGATGGAGAACATGTCCCTCATATCCTTAATTATAATAGCGTCTCAGATATGGAATGTAATTACATTCAGAGCAACAATACATTAGTTGAAATGAGTGTGCAGGATGAAAATCCTG
>CAMWSV010000049.1 GCA_947177015.1 uncultured Porphyromonadaceae bacterium | reverse complement strand
TCGGTGTTGTGTATAAGAGACAGCACTCAAAGTCCTTTCAAGCCCTCAAAGCCCTCAAAGCCCTTAAAGCCCTTTCAAGTCAGAGCGCGGCGGCAAAAGATCACCCTCCTGTCAGATCCACCCTTACGGCTCCGATCGGCAACTTCCCGATTATCTGCAGCGGTATATGCCGCGCATCGGCAGAAATCCACGCCTCGATGCTCTCGCTCGATTTCCTACGTCCGTCGGTGGTGAAACTGAACGTAATCTTTATCGCATCCCGTCTGCCCTCCTTGCGCATCTTTATCTCCTTACGTCCCGCATAGCGGATGGTCAGAGTCTCCACCTGCGAACCCGAGAAAATCGCAGTCCGCGTTATCCTGCTCCGCTCCAACTTATTAAAATCCAGAGTGCGCAGATAATAAAACACACTCAGCATATCATACGCCGTGCCGGTAGCCGAATAGGTATGCGTCGACCCCCACTGCCTGCCATCCTTCTTTCGCACAGCACGCTTCACAGCAGCCGTAGTCTTACTCCCCGCGCGGGTATAGGTGATATCATCGCGCCGATAGTCGCCCCCCTCGTGCGAAATCTTGGAATAGGAGAGGGGCAGCAATCCGTTCTTATCCACAGATGCAAGCAACGTATCGCGCACCATAAAGATCTCATCCGCCCAAGGGAGCGTATGCGCCGTAAGCCGCAGATTATAGCGCGATCCGGCACCGCGCAGGCTCAGCGTAGCCTCGCCTGCATCCTTCTGAATCAGTCCCCACTTATACGAAATCCGGTAATGCAGCGTCTCATCGGCAAAGACAGCCCCCCGCGCCGTGGCGCAGAAGCACACTGAAATCAGCAGCCACGCGAAATATCCTGCGATTCTTTTCATAACTCTCATCTTTTTTTCATAACTCTCATCTTTTCATAACTCTCATCTTTTCATAACTCTTAAACGCTGACATATCGGGAATTATTGACTCCTTCCGCCCAGGAGGCAAAAGTTTTGGATTTATTATATGATAAATTCCCTCTTTCTGCATTATATTTGTAAAAATTTACGAATTAACCACCCCCTGATTATAAAATTCCGAATAAAACTCCACCACTTTACGTTATAATAATCCACACCCTGCATCATAAACCTCCAACACCTTGACATTATGGAAATTCTATACTCCCTGATATACATGACGTGTGAGATGGCTCCCTACATCCTGTTAGGCTTGCTGATCGCGGGTCTGCTCCATGCCTTCGTCACTCCCGACCTCATGAGTCGCCACCTTGCCCGTCCGGGGTGGAAATCAGTGCTGAAGGCATCGCTCATCGGCGTGCCGCTCCCGCTCTGCTCATGCGGTGTGCTGCCCACAGCCATAGCCCTGCGCCGCAACGGTGCCTCAAAATCAGCCACCTCGGCATTCCTCATATCCACTCCGCAGACGGGTGTGGACAGTATCGCCGCCACATGGTCGCTGCTCGGACCGACATTCGCCATCCTCAGGCCGGTAGCCGCCATGGCGACAGCCCTCTTCGGAGGTATGGCTGTCAGTGTCGATGAGAAATCGGAAACACCGGCAGGGGAGACCCCGCTCACTCCCGCCTGCGCCCCCACCGCCGGGGATATACCAGCCGGGAAGCGTTCATTCGCATCACGCGTATGGGAGGCTCTCCGCTACGGCTTCTACGATATGGTGCGCAGCATCGGCGGATGGCTCACAGGGGGGCTCATCATCGCCGCGCTCATCACCGAATTCGTCCCCACCGACTTCTTCGCATCGCTCGGGCGCTATCCACTGCTGGCAATGATCGCCGTGGTGGCGGTGGCAGTCCCCATGTATGTCTGCGCCACGGGGTCAATCCCCATCGCCCTCTCACTGATGCTCAAGGGGCTCTCACCGGGCACGGCATTAGTGCTCCTCATGGCGGGACCGGCGGCTAACTTCGCCTCCGTCACCCTCCTCACACGCGAACTCGGCAGACGCGCCGCCGCAATATACATCGGTTCGATCATAGCCGGCGCCATACTCTTCGGGCTCGCCGTAGACTATCTCATGCCGCGCGCATGGTTCCCCTCCGTAGCCGCCGCTCACGGCGCCTGCCATCATGGCGCCG
Source organism: uncultured Porphyromonadaceae bacterium (assembly GCA_947177015.1). GTDB lineage: Bacteria > Bacteroidota > Bacteroidia > Bacteroidales > Muribaculaceae > Lepagella. The sequence continues at coordinate 10,157 of CAMWSV010000049.1, read as the reverse complement.
GACTCCACCCGGGCATCTTCCCCGCCGCCTGCGCCATATTCCTCGGCGTGCTCCTCATCATAGCCTTTATCTCAAGAATAATTCCGAACAATAATAAATCCGACTCTAAAGAAATGACTACAGAATTTATCGTAAAGGGGATGATGTGTCCCCACTGCCAGAAGCACGTACACGACGCCGTCGCCGCCGTAGCCGGCGTGGAATCCGTCAACGTAAATCTCAGCAACGGCCACGTCACTGTGGAAGGCAACCCCGCTGAGGAAGCCCTCTTCGCCGCAGTCTCAGCCGCCGGTTATAATCCCTCACGCCTCTGACAGCAAAGCGCCACCCGCGCCCCATTCCCACTTACCGGGTATCACTGCCTGCACGTTAAACTTGGCTATGCCGAGATCGATCGATGTGTAATCCCCCTTGAAGGCGACTCCGAGGTGGAGCATCGTATCCTCCCCCATCCAGATGCGTGCAGGCTGTTTATTCATCCCCGACGGGGCAGCAGCCAATGCCTCAAGGGCATCCCTCAACGCAGGCATTCTCTCCAGCGCCTCCTGAAGATTGAAAAATCCGAGGCTGTTGTCATAGAAATCCTCCGGCAGGATGCTCTTGCGGTGAGTGATCTTGCTCACCAACTTGCCCAGGAATCCCGGACCATCCTCATTCTCATATCCGAAAGGCACAAGGAAGGCTATTTCTTCGGAAGCGGAGAGGATGATCTTTACTGTGGCAGGATTATAGGTAGCCCCCACGAAGCAAGTGCCGAGCCCCATCGCCGTGGCAGCCATCACGAACGCCTCGCCGCAGAAACCCGCTATCTCCTCCGAATCCGCCACAGTGGTGTCTGCCACAGCCACCAGATAATTCTTCACCCCCGAAATCATGCCGTAGGTGCGCTTGAAGGAGTTGAAAGTCTCCCCGTCATTCACCACCAGCGAGAATCTCACCCCCTTATAAGTACGGTTCAATTCAGCCACCAAATCGCGCAACTGCCCGATTTCTGCCGCCGGAACGGCACGATCGGAATATTTTCTTACTGAATGTCGCTCACGCAGAGTGTCCAAGTCATATTGCATTTTCATATCGTAACGAGTATGTGATTTTATTTTCTAATGTTTGTTCTGATCTATTATTCTAACACCTGTGTTTATTCTAACACCTGTGTTCTGATCTATTATTCTAACACCTGAATGTGGAAATAATCTGCAAATTTATAAATTTTACAGATTTTACGAGGTTAAAACCCCTCGGAATTGTTATAAATTTAAAGAGAATTTACTTCAACATCTATTGCCGGATAATCCGACACGTGTATTGCCGGATAATCCGGTATAGGAAATCTGATATTTTATATCCTCATGTTAAATACTCATGTTAAATACTCATGGACAACGATAATGAAATCATCATCGGCGATGCCGTTGCCGCCGATGCCCCGGTGATAGCCGATGCGATTCTTGCCGCCGTAGGGGATGAGATCACCATGCACCTTGCCGGCGAGAGCCACACGCGACGCGACGTACACGCCATCTTTGCCCGACTCGCCGCGCGCGAAGACTCGCAATATTCATATCTCAACACGCGTGTGGCACGCACCCCCTCCGGCGAAGTGGCAGGCGTTTGTATCAGTTACGACGGTGTCCGGCTACGTCAGTTGCGCCGTTCGTTCTTTGCCGAAGCCAACGCCGTGCTCGGCTGGGGCATGACCGCCGACGAAATCGAGGCGCTCCCCGGCGAGACCACCCCCGATGAATTTTACCTCGACACGCTGATGACTCTCCCTGCCTATCGTCGCCGAGGAATAGGGGAAAGCCTTATCAGCGACGCCGCCCGCAAAGCCGCCGCCGCCGGCAAACCCCTGGGACTCCTATGCGACCTCGACAACGATGCTGCCCGCCGGCTCTACGAACGCGCCGGCTTCCGACTCCGCGGGCAGCGCCCCTTTGCCAATCATCTGATGAATCACTTCCAACTCCCCACTTAACCCTCTCAATATTTCCGACTCTCAATATTTCCGGATTTAATGCGTTATATATACGGAATGTATTATAATACAGGCCTTCCCGAATACATTCAGCCTCTGCAACTGACCGAAATTACTAATGCAAACATGAACATTCGGAAAGTATATTTATTAAAAAGACTTAATATATGTTAAAAAATGTTAAACGGGGGGGGTAATTTGTACCTCTCGGTTTTGCATCTTATATTTGCGCCTGAAATGAGTTGGACGGCATCAATTTCCTCACGGCTCATTTCTTGAATACATTTCGAGACATATATATTTCTACATTCCTAACATTTATTATTTCAAGTATTGATTGAAGTTGTCAAGACCGAATACGGCAACATACCGAAATTTGTTGATCAATTCTGTTTCTACACCTCACAGCAATATCTTCAGATAATTATGAAAAAGATTCAGATGGTCTGCCTCCTCCCGCCATCACACACCCGAGGATTGCCTTCGGCTCCTTATGTGCTGCTGATTGCGGGAGTGGGGATTCGTCTGTAAGGAATTGCGTACACGCGCAGGTGTGCGCCTGCGCGACACATACACAAAAAAACACATACACGAAAAAAATAATAAATCAATAATAACTTTTGACCTAACCACTACAGTTATGGTAAATTACAGACAATGGCTTTGGACACTTGCCGCCCTTCCCCTGCTGGCAGCGTGCTCCACAGATGACCCCGTCAATACCGGGGGCGCATCATCCGGCGATGACATCCGCGACGGTGTTTACATGACCGTAAACATCAATCCCAACGGCAAGCCCGGCGGCACAAGAAGTCAGACCAACGGCGACAACTCCAGCGACGCCGGCGTTGAAATAGGCACCGAGGCTGAAAACAACGTCAAGTCAGTGCTTATCGTACTCGCCGACCCCAACACCAACGGCTACATCGCATCTTCTCTCATCAAGGCTTCGGATGCCAATCGTCCGCTGGTCGACATGACCGTCTCCGGCGATAAGGTATATCAGGCTCACGCCAAGTTCAGCAAGACCTCGATGAGTGCTTATTACGGTCTCTATCCCGATGCTACGGAGCGTGCTGTCAACGTCTTCGTATACTGCAACCCCCTGCAGCAACTTCAGGATCAGTTTGAAGTGCTCGAACCGGAGAACACCGAGTGGGTAAACTGGTCGTATACCTCCCCCGCCAACAGCACCACCGCCCCGCTCAGCGCCCTGTGGTCGGCGGAAAACGGCTTCGTGATGACCAACGTCAGGATGTCGAAGCGTCTCCTCCCCGCCAATATGGACGACTGGAGTTTCTACAGCAACGAGAGCAGCCCCTTCGACCTCTCGGGCATCAACAATCCGGGTCTGCTCACAGAGGTGGATAACTCGGCCGACAACGGCGGCGGCACAATCGACGTGCACCGCATGGCCGCGCGTTTCGACTTCCGCGACGGCTCGCAGATGAATGTGGAGCACGGCAACGGCGCCCCGGGACAACCCTTCACCTACAACACTATCCTCGACAACAACGAACTCCCCGTGGTGCAGACCGAAATCGTGAATATGTCGCTCGTAAATCTGCTTAATTCGCAGTATTACCTCGGACGCGTTTCCGGCAACGGCCTCCCCACAAGTTCCACCTATCAACTCCTCGGCGCCGAGCGTCCCTGGATATTCAATTCCAACGGTACTCCCCAGTCTAATTCCGGCAACTACGTAATCTCACGCTATGCCGAACAGAAGGGCACCGGCGACGGTATCGCCTCCAACTACTCCGACTATTTCAAATATCCCTTCTTCGGATCCGACAATAAGGTTCAGATCGGAGTGGGCGAGACCGGCGACAACTGGGATATCATCTACATGAGCGACCTCGTAAAGGGGCAGCCCAACGATAATTACGGCGGCACTCCCTCATATTATTTCTGGAGATACGTCACCGAAAACACCATCCCCGCTCCCGGCGCCAACTACAATCTGCAGAACAACGGCCAGACCACCGGTATCGTCTTCAAGGCTAAGATGAAAGCCACCGACAACCTGCGCGACAGCGACAACCCCTGGGATCAGGAACTCTACCGCGCACTGACCACCAAGACCGGCACCGACGGCTTCACCTCCGATATCCTCTATGCCTACGCCGGCAAGAAACTCTACTGTACATGGCCCCACGTACAGAACGCGGCGCTCGAAGCGGCAGGTTTCAACCCCGCAAATCCCGGTCAGACTCTCGACCGCTCCGCTTCGCTCTACATCGCCTGCTTCGGCACCGGCGGCTTCGGTACAGTGGAATACACCTACCGTAAGAACGGTCAGGTGGTGACAGAGACTTTCACCGATGATATGGCTCCCGACACCGGCTCTGCCAACACCGCCTGGCTCAACTGGAGAGCAGGAGGATTCCCCTCGTCGGGCACATTGCTCAGCGACTTCCGTCAGAAAGTGACCGGTGTAGGTACCTTCACAATCTATCAGGGTTCGGAAGACCGCAAGACCGGCTGGGGCTACTACTGCTATTACTACTACTGGAACCATCATAACGACAACCTGAGCAACACCGTGCTCGGTCCGATGGAGATAGCCGTAGTGCGCAACAACGTATATAAACTCGCCGTGACACGCCTCAACATTCTCGGCCACCCGCGTATCCCGGAGAATGACCCCAACTCTCCCACTCCCGACACCCCCGACGAATTGGGCGACATCTACATGCAGGTGAGCGTCCGCGTCGTGCCCTGGGTAGTCCGACTCAATATGATCGAATTCTAATTCAGATTGTCTTTCCCCACTGAATATGCGGTAAATGACAATAGGGGAGCGGCACACGCCTTGACTGCCCTCCCCCCCTTTAAAGGGATGAGCGGAGTGATACCCGCTCATCTCACCAATCAAATTAAAAAAACTGAAACTTAACATCCAGACTATGAGACTGAAAAGATATATCATCCGCGCCGCCTCCATGTTGATGCTGATTATCGCCCTCATCCCCCTCGCATCTTGCGATGCCGTATTCGATGATCTCGACCCATGTCCCACCCCGGGTGTGCGTCTGCGCTTCGTTTATGACTACAATATGGAATTTGCCGATGCATTCGCTTCGCAGGTGGATTGTCTCACACTTCTCGTCTACGATGCTTCGGGGAAATACGTCACCACGCGCACCGCTTCAAAGGCGCAGACCTCCGATAAGAACTGGCGCATGGATATCGATCTCCCCGCCGGAAAATACTCGCTGCTCGCCTACGGCGGCATGGAATGTCCGGATTCCTCTTTCTCATTCGTGAGCGACCCCGCCGCCACTCCGGAGCAGGATATCGAGGTGGCGCTCAAGCCCGGGTATCTCTCCCCCGATGTGGATAAACCTCTGCATCACCTCTTCTACGGCGCCCTCGATGTCACGGTCTCCACACCCAAACCCGGCTCGGGCCACACCGAAGCCACCGTCTATATGATCAAGGACACCAACGATATCCGCATCCTCCTCGCCAATACCGAGGGACTCCCCACGGATGCCGCCGACTTCGACTTCTCTATTGAAGACAACAATACCCTCCTCAACTGGCAGAACCTCCCCATTTCCGACACCTCATCCACATATTATCCCTGGACCAAAGGGAATGTCGAGGCAGGTATCTACGACAACGACAACAAAGCGCAGATGGCTTTCGCCGAGTTATCCACCTCCCGACTCATGGAGCGCGGCGCGGCGCAGTTGAAAGTGACCCGCCTCAGCGACGGCAAGGAGGTGATCCGCATCCCTCTGGTCAATATCCTCCTCCTGCTCAAGAGCGAACGCTACCAGAGTATGGGTCCGCAGGAATTTCTCGACCGTCAGAGCCGCTGGAATCTCACCTTCCTCCTCACAGGATCCGACGAATGGATCAAGACATCAATCATCATCAACGACTGGATAGTCAGAATAAACAATATAGAAGAATGACATTTTTCGCCAAAATAAAAGGATTCGCGCGGATGCTGCCGGCACTCTGCCTGCTGCTCGCCGCCTGCTCTTCCGGCGCGCCGGCTGAGCCGGAACTCCCTGATGCGGGCGATGTGATCGAACTCGAACTCGACGTCAAGGTGCTCGGGTCTTCCCATTCTTCTCGTCCCGCATTATCGCGCGCCACCATGGCAGACGACTACGACCCCGCAGCATACTCCACCGAGGATCTCTCGCATCTGAGAGTCATCATCGTCAACAACGCCTCCGGCGAAATCATCCACAACCGCGGCATACGTTTCAGCAACGGCGAGCCCGTGGCTGACGATATGCGATTCGCCGTGAAGCCCACCACCACCTACCGCATCTATCTGCTCGGCAACTGCGAAGGGAGCGCCAACCTCAACTTCGGAATCACCCGGCTGCCGGTAGGCTCCACTTATCCCACAAGATTCATCGAGGATAAATGCATCACGCGCACTCAGGGCGCGCCGCTCTATAACAACACTACTCCCCTCAAGACCAACATCCCGATGTCGGAAGTATTCACCGTCACTACCGATCAATACAACGGCTCCTTCGGGCAGACTCAACTCGTGCCCCTCTTCATCACCCGCGCGGCATCCAAATTCTCTTTCTCCATCACCGCCGCCGATGACTACACCCCCGGTGAATCCCCCGCGCTGACCTCCATCCGCATCCTCGGACTTGCCAATCAGGAATACCTCCTGCCGCGGGATGCCGTCTATAACCCCGCGAAGGACACATACAGCACCAACAAATATAACGGCCGTGAAATCGTGAGTTTCTCGGCTCCGGCACACCTCTCATATTCCGCAGCCACTTTCCGTCTCCCCGAACCTCTCTCCCTGCAACCCGGCATGGAGCCGCTGCAGTGGAGTCCGGAATTATACTTCGCGGAGACTCCGCTCACCTCCGACGGCATCTCCTGCACCCTCACTTTCGGCAACGGCGATAGCCACCTCGTGCCCATACCTCTGCCGAATCTACCCTACGGTCTTCCGCGAAACACCTTCGTGAAAGTAGAAATCGTAATCGGCAACAACAACGCCATCAAGGTGGAGATGAAAGTAGTGCCCTGGACTCAGCACGTATCGGAGTTCGACTATTCGGATGAGGTGAATATCGCATCTGACGGCGCCCTCGCCTTCGTAAGCGGCACTTACAGAAGTCTCGACAAGACCGAAGGCAGACTCGTGCTCAACAACTATCCCGCCGCAGCCACAGGCTCGTTCGGTATCGCCACCCCCATCGGGATGCGATGGGATGCCTATCTGCTCACCGAGAGCGGCGATACTGACGCCATCCAATTCCGCCTCCCCGACGGCTCCACTTCGACCTCCATCTCCGGATTCATCAACGCCGGCACCAAGGAGCAGTTCAGCATCGTGCCCGTCAACCCCGCCGGCGACACCCCTAACATCGCCATACTCCAGGTAGTGGTCACCACTGCCGACGGCAGAGGCATCCCCGCCAACATTCTCTACGGTGGCGGCTACGGCGCCGACGTGAAGAATCTAACCATAATTCAGAATCCGCAGTGACACTCCTTAGTCCTGTGCCTGACCTTCAGTTCAGGATCCCAAAATCCCCCGGAGTTTAATCAGATTTATTCAGAATCAGCATGAAACGACGCATAATCAAAAATATAATCGCCACTTTCTTCCTGCTCCTCGCAGCCCTGTGGATTACCTCCTGCGGCGAGGAACCCCTCGCGCCCGCAGTGCCCCCCGATGTGATGCCGGAAGATGGATATATCACCGTGAGACTCGCCTGCGCCGAGCAATCCACCCGCACCTCCGAACCCGGACTCGAAGCCCTGAATGAAAATCTTATTCAGAGTGTCACATTGTGCCTGTGGCCCCGGGGTGGCGACTGGCCCGATACCCGCGAGCCTTACTTCATGAAGACCTACACCGGGCTCAACCTCCAAGATGAGGCTGTGATACGCATCCCCCTCACCGAGGATCTCATCGCCCATCTCTTCAATACTGATTCGAGCAAGACCTGCAATGTCTACGCCGCTGTCAACGTCGACCCCGGCGAAGCCGACACTCCCGCCGCACTCCGCAACCTCGCTATAGGTTCATCATTCGCCGGGAGCAAGGTGCAGGAAGCCTTCACAATGGACGGCAGCGCCGTGGCTGAATACGTCACCCTTATGGGAGCGCACGCCGCCACCGCCAAGATCGACCTCCTCCGCTCCGCAGCCAAAATAAATCTCCACATCAACGTCGCCACTGAAGTGAAGGAGTCTCCCGACGGCACCACCGAACACACCTGGATTCCCGACCTCGACGGAATGGTGGTGATGCTCAATAACGGCGTGATGGAATCAACCCTCACTCCAGATCCCGCCGACGTGTCCGAATCGGCACTCTTCAACACACCCCTCGACCTCACCTACAATCTCACCTTGTCCGACTCTCCGGCAGACAATCATCCCGCAGGCGTGGAGAACTACCCCTACGGCATGGATGCCCCTTTCTATACCTACCCCAACGAGTGGGATTCGTCAGATCCTGACTCGCCGGGCCGCACCTTCATGACCCTGCGCATACCCTGGAGCGACGACGGCGGCGCATCCTACAAGACCTGCTATTACAGAGTGCCCGTGGTGGCGCCCGCCTTCGACGAACTCGTGAGAAACACCTCCTATCACGTCCTGCTCGACGTGAGCGTACTCGGCAGTTTCGTGCCCGATGAACCGATGCCCGTCACCGACCTTACCTACACGGCAGCAGAGTGGGGTGTGGAGAATCTGGATGTGGAAATCACCGAGCCGCGTTACCTCGTGGTGAACCAGCACGACTATGACGTCAACAACCTCAGCGACATCTCTATCCCCTTCTACACCTCGCACGAGACTATCGTCACCGACATCAAGATGACTTTCTACCGCTTCAACTATTCGGATGCCGGACTGAAATTCCCCGTCGAAGTGACCATGCAGCGTAACGAACTCTCACGCCAACGCACCGGCGAACCGGTATTCACATACTCATTCGATAATACTACGGATATGCTCAACGTATCCCATGATCTCGTGATGTATGACGCCTACCGCGGCACCGGCAACGGAACTGAAGTAAGCCTCACCAACGGCGACGGCCCCACCTCCAACCGTGCTAAATATTACAGCACCCAGGAGATAGTGAATCGCCTTAACAACCCCACCACCGGCATACAATGGTTTAAGAAAAAACTCACTAACGGACTCACTGAAGACGAATTCTCAAAGGTGGAATTCGAGGTCACCGTCCAGCATAAGGATATGTATGAGGCAGGCAACAGCAGTTTTAAGGAGACTGTAAGGATCAATCAGTATCCCGGTATGTATCTCGACGCCGTTGCCAATGACTTCAACATCAATGGCGACAACACGCAGATCTCCGGTACGGGTGTCACGGCAGGCGCCTTCATCAACGGCAATAACCTCGATCTCGACAACCCCTCACTTTCCAATCCCGCCGGAGATAACATCAACGGCTATATGACATCCATCGGATTGAGTTCGGCAAGTTATCTTAACTGGAATCCGAACCTGTATCTGGTCACAATCACACGTCTACCCTCCGACACTGAGTTTATCCTCGCTGATCCGCGTGCATCGCAGGTAAACAATCTGCTCACGAATGCGAGCATGGGGACTCAGAAGACCACACCCTGGGCGACGTTTAACGTCAACGGATATTCGCAGGCAGCCCCCGTACAGGCACCTGCCACCGACCTCGGCGGCGGCCAGCAACGCTCCCTGCGGAGTTACTACCCCACGCGCGAAGATGCGGATGCTCAGAATCTGATATCGCCCAAGTTCAGAATCTGCTCCAGTTATGCCGGTACAGGCGCAATCCTCACACGTGAACTCGCACGCCGACGTGCCGCAACATACCAGGAGAACGGATACCCCGCCGGCAGATGGAGACTTCCCACCTTTGCCGAGGTGAAATTCGTAATCAAACTCGCCGAAGAATACAAAATTCCCCGACTCTTCGGCACTCAGAACAACCCCTGGAATTACTGGTGTGCCAACGGCAAGGTGAGAGTCCCGGCAAAAAAAGACGCCTCGGAGACCGCCACCTACAACTTCATGAGTCAGACTGACCCCGCCAACTCCAATACCACCGACCGCACACGCTTCGTCTACGACGAATGGTACTGGGGCGGCGAGACAGTCAATAAGAACACCTTCACCTGGGGCGATGTCAGCAACAACTAAAAAGACACCCCTCTCC
>CAMWSV010000048.1 GCA_947177015.1 uncultured Porphyromonadaceae bacterium | reverse complement strand
CGGAGTATCTATGTCAAATCTGTATAATTGATTTATCGCTAGCATCACTGTAAGACTTATTGAGTGAGAAATGGGGATTTTTAATTATTTTTTATTAACTTTGCGTTAGACATCTCTGCTTTTTTCCCTTTGAAACGGCAGATGCCAAGTTTGTATATATTCATATCTTCCATTTTACCTATCCACGGGGCTGACCCGGATTTCAAATTATTGTTTATGAATACTTCGGATTATAAATTTTGCGGCTTCCATCGCGTGGCGTCGATCGTGCCTGATGTTAAAGTAGCCGACGTAAATTTTAATGTGGATTGCATCAAGTCTATTCTTGCATCCGATGCCTTGAAGCACGTGGATCTGGCTATCTTCCCGGAACTTTCCATCACGGGATACACCTGCGCCGACCTTTTCCTTCAACCCTTTCTTATAGAGAAGGCTGAAGAGGGAATCCGTACTCTGCTTGAGCATGACGCCGATCTGATGACTGTGGTGGGCGCTCCGGTGGCAGTGAATAATAAACTATATAATTGCGCCGTAATGATTTATGGGAAGGAGGTGGTGGCAATAGTGCCGAAAACATTCATTCCCAATTACGGCGAGTTTTACGAACGCAGATGGTTTGAGTCCGCTTCCGGCCTGAAAAATCAATATATTGAGTTTGCCGGTTGCCACTATGTGCCCTTCGGTACAAATCTTATCATTAACTATAAAGAGATCAAGTTAGGTGCTGAGATTTGCGAAGACTTGTGGACTCCTGTCCCACCTTCTTCATTTCTCGCCATGCACGGTGCCGACATAATCGTCAATCTTTCGGCTTCAAACGCAGTAATCGGTAAGCAACGTTATCGTCGCGACCTTATATTGCAGCAGTCGGCACGTTGCAGATGCGTTTATATGTATGCATCCGCAGGATTGGGTGAATCGTCAACTGATTTAGCATTTCCGGGGTATGCCGCCGTGGCAGAAAACGGAGCCATGCTCAGTGAGGCGGAATCATTCACTGAATACGCGGATGAAGATCTGAATACTGAGGAATGTAGAAAGGCAATCGATTCGCCAATATATAAAATAGCCATTGCCGATGTTGATGTAGAGAGATTGAAGGCGGAGCGCATCAAGTATAATACCTTCTGCGACCTTACGGCTATCAATTCTGAGGAGAAGTTTGTGGAGGTATATATTCAGACTTACGAACAACTCATGAATCTCACCTACAAATCTCAAAAGATCGGATTTACCGAAGATGAGATTCGCAAAAGCAAGACACTCACCGAGATTAAGCAGGCTCAACTTTCACGTAATGCCGTCGGAGAGGAAATTGAATTAATCTCACGCTATCTCGACAGGACACCCTTTGTGCCTTCAGATCCGAAACATAGAAATGAGAACTGCACCGAAATTATCTCCATCCAATGCCATGGCCTGCTGCAACGACTCAGGGCAATCGGTTATCCTAAAATGATAATCGGAGTTTCCGGCGGTCTGGATTCTACACTTGCACTACTTGTGGCAGTGCGGACTGCAAAAATGGCAGGTATGTCGGCAAAGGACGTTATCGGCATCACGATGCCGGGGCTCGCCACTACCAACCGCACACACAACAATGCCTGGCAATTGATGGAGAAATTAGGTTGCACTGCATTGGAGATACCTATCGGGAAGGCTGTGGCTCAGCATTTCAGCGATATCGGTCAGGATCAGAAAAAATATGATGCCACATACGAAAACTCTCAAGCCCGCGAACGCACTCAGATTCTGATGGATTATGCCAATAAGGCCGGAGGTATCGTTATAGGCACAGGCGACCTGTCAGAGTTGGCGTTAGGATGGTGCACATATAACGGTGATCATATATCGATGTATGCCGTCAATACTTCTGTGCCGAAAACTTTGGTGGAGTATCTCGTGGAGTGGTTTGCTCTCAAGACCAAGGATGAGGAAATACGTAAGATTCTCTTCGACATTATCGACACACCGATCTCCCCCGAACTCGTGCCTGCCAAAGAGGGTAAGGATGAGATTGAGCAGAAGACGGAGGACCTCGTGGGTCCATACGAACTGCATGACTTTTTCCTTTTCCACACACTGCGCAATGCATTTTCGCCCAAGAAGATATATTATCTCGCCGTGGAGACATTCCGTGGCGTGTATGATGATGAGGTGATTCTTCACTGGCTGAAGACCTTTTACCGCCGATTCTTCAATCAACAGTTTAAGCGTTCCTGTCTGCCCGACGGACCGAAGGTTGGTTCGGTATGCCTTTCACCGCGTGGCGACTGGCGAATGCCGTCGGATGCATCATCGGCAATGTGGCATCGGGAATTGGAGGAACTTTCGGATAATGAAAATTCCGCTCAAATTTAAGATAAAATGCAAAAGGAAACAAGATATAATCCGGAATCAAGATATAATCCGGAAGATTTAGCGGAGGCGGTGAAGACCGTGCGTGAGGGTGGCATCATCCTCTACCCTACCGATACGGTGTGGGGCATCGGTTGCGATGCCACGAATCCGGCGGCTGTGGAGCGGATATATAAGTTGAAGCGGCGTGCCGATTCAAAGTCGATGCTTGCTCTCACCGATAGCGTGGGTTCACTCTACCGCTGGCTGAAGAATGTGCCTGAAACCGCTCTGATGCTTATAGATGCGGCAGTGGATCCGCTCACGATCATTTACGATTCACCCTCCGGAATCGCCGGGAATCTGCTTGCACCGGATGGCTCGTTAGGGATAAGAATCACTTGCGAGAGTTTCTCGGAAGCCCTCTGCAGGCGTGCACGAATACCTGTGGTATCCACATCGGCGAATATCAGCGGTCAAAAGACTCCTGCTCTTTTCAGAGAGATTTCTGAGGAGATCATAAATGGGGTCGATTATGTGGTAAAATTCAGGCGTAATGACTCCTCACGCCATAAGCCGAGCGGAATAATAAAGGTCACGGACGATGAAACCCTGACTATTATTCGCTAAATCATTGAGAATAATTCCGATGAGCGAACCCCGATTAAAGCCGGCGATATCTTCATTTTTGAATATCAATTAGTATATTCATTAATTTACCTGCCAATTAAAATCGTATACCCGTAAAATAGCGTACCCGCCAATAAAAATTCCCGCATGAGAGGACATCTGATATCAATAAAAAGTATGCGTCTGCGATATGTTGCCATGGACCTGGCCACATCCGTAGTAGCATTCTTTCTGTTCAATCTGGCGCGCTATTATCTGATGGATATCAATCTGAGGATTCCTTCGTTTCAACATTATATCACTGAGAGCAAACTGATTATCGAGCAGATAGCCATACCCATAGTAATGCTGGGAGTGTATTGGCTATCGGGATATTACAACAAGCCTTTCGGCAAATCGAGATTTCAGGAATTCTCCCAGACATTCTTCTCGGCATTTGTGAATACTATATGGATATATTTCGCTCTGCTGATTAATGATCAGTTGCCATCGCGATATGTGAGTTACGAATTGATGCTCTCGCTCTGGGGCGCATTGTTCCTCACCACTTATATCGGGCGGCTATGCCTGACCGCCACATCTTTGTGGAATCTGAAACGCCATCTGTGGAGTTTCAATACCGTAATTATCGGAGATTCGGATAAGGCTATCGAGACGGCTCAACGGCTTTCGCGCCGACAGACCAATCTGGGATATTACGTAATAGGACATATACCCATCGATGGGGAGACATCGAGTCTGCGCCCCCATAAGATTCTCACATCTCAGCAACTCGAAACTCTGAACAATGATAATAACATAGATCAATTAATCATATCAGTCGAGGAGGGCTCTTCGGAGAAGAAAATCCTCGACCTGCTCTATAATTATTTCCCTACAGGGATACCTATTAAGATTAAACCCTCGGCGTTAGCATTCCTGACATCGCATATACGCATTGGTGATATTTATGCCGAGCCATTTATCGATCTTACCTCTCCCACTATGTCGGATGCACAGTTAAATGTGAAACGCGTGATAGACATTCTCTTTTCGATGCTGGCACTAATAATACTTTCGCCAATTATGATTGCTATCGCAGTGGCGGTGAAGTGTTCGTCGAAGGGACCCGTGATTTATAAGCAGGAACGCATCGGGTATCGTCAGAAGCCATTCAATATATTGAAGTTCAGGAGCATGACGGTGGATGCCGAGAGGAATGGTCCGCAACTTGCCGGAGAGGATGATCCGCGTATCACCGGAGTGGGCCATTTTCTGCGTAAATACAGGCTTGATGAACTTCCACAATTTTGGAATGTGATAAAGGGGGATATGTCGCTGGTGGGTCCGCGCCCCGAACGCGAATATTATATCCGTCAGATTATAGAGAAGGCCCCTCACTATACTCTGGTGCATCAGGTGAAGCCGGGTATTACATCATGGGGTATGGTGAAATACGGTTATGCTCAGAAGGTGGAAGAGATGGTGGAACGTTGCAATTATGACCTTATCTATCTTTCCAATATGTCGGTGGCAGTGGATTTTAAAATTTTACTCCACACAATTTCGACAGTAATCTTGGGCAAAGGGAAATGATTTGGATTTGCTTAGAAGTGGTATTAACATTATAAAGAGTTATATAGAATTTGGCATATAAGGAGACACATAACAGATTCACCCGGGCATGGATGAGATTCGTGGGTTGGCGCGAACGCCATATCTCCGAATCGAGATTCCTGTATCTGCTGGCATTGATAGTGGGTATAGCCTGCGGCATCGCAGCCCACATACTGAAGTATCTGATTCATCTGATTTCGGGAGTGCTCACTTCCCACCTGAGCAACACCACGGGCAACTATATGTATCTGATTTATCCGGTGGTGGGAGTGTTGATCGTCACGCTATTTGTGAAATATGTGGTAAAGGATAATATCTCGCATGGTGTGACACGAGTGCTCTATGCCATCTCCCAGCATAAGTCCCGACTGAAGACGAAGAACTGTTACGCCTCGCTGGTGGCATCCTCAATCACCATCGGATTCGGAGGGTCGGTCGGAGCGGAGGGTCCGATAGTATTCACGGGAGCCGCGATAGGGTCCAATATCGGTCAGGCCTTCCGTCTGTCGCCCAAGATATTGATGATTCTTGTAGGGTGTGGCGCGGCTGCCGGCATTGCGGGAATTTTCCGTGCGCCGATTGCCGGGATGCTATTTACACTGGAGGTGTTGATGATAGACTTCACCGGCGCCACGGTGATGCCTCTGCTTATCTCTTCGATTACAGGTGCCACGGTGGCATATATCTTCGAAGGATATGGCAATGAGTTCTTCTTCGCACAGAGCGAACCTTTCTTTACGAGTAAGATTCCGTATGCCATATTGCTCGGTATAGTATCCGGATTTGTGTCGCTATATTTCACCAAGATGATGTTTGCGATGGAGAGCCTTTTCCGCAAGATAAATCGCACGGCATGGAAAATTTTGTTTGGTGGCATAGTGCTCGCAGGTTTGATCTTCGTATTCCCCCCGCTATATGGTGAGGGTTACGATGCCATAAATCATCTTCTCGAAGGGGATGCTGCCACGATCCTCGACGGCTCACTATTTTATGTGGATAGAAATTCAATGTGGTTTATCGCGATCTACATCGGATTGATTATCCTGACGAAGGTGTTCGCCACCTCCGCTACCAATGGAGCCGGAGGTGTGGGGGGCACATTCGCACCTTCCCTATTTGTGGGGGCTATGACCGGATTCCTCTTCGCCTATATACTCAATAATCTGGATCTCGGCATAGAAATAAGCAATAAGAACTTTGCGCTAATGGGTATGGCTGGGGTCATGAGCGGAGTAATGCACGCTCCGCTTATGGCAATCTTCCTCACAGCGGAGATGACCGGAGGATACGAACTTTTCCTGCCCCTGCTGATAGTGTCTACCCTCTCATATATGACAATCAAGATATTCCTCCCCTACAGTATCTATTCGATGCGTCTGGCACAGAAGGGGGAATTGATGACGAATGAGAAAGACCAGGCTGTGCTGACGCTGCTTAAGATCGACAATCTTATTGAACGTGACTGCACCCCGGTGTATCCGGAAATGTCGCTGAAGGAGATGGTGGATGTGATTGCTGAATCGCACCGTAATATATTCCCTGTGATTGATAATGACGGGATGATGAAGGGTATCGTGCTTCTCGATGATATCCGCAACATCATGTTCAGACCGGATCTCTATCGGAAAATGACAGTGTCCCGATTCATGTCGATGCCCCCGGCTAAAATCGAAATCACGGAATCGATGGAGAAAGTGATGCGCACTTTTGATAATACCAATGCCTGGAATCTCCCGGTAGTGGATAAAGGGAGATACATAGGCATGGTGAGCAAATCGAAGATATTCAATTCTTATCGCCGGGTGCTTCGTCACTATTCGGACGATTAATAAGTAAGTGCGCTAACTTCGATAAGCAATATCCTCTATGTGCTTAACTTATTTAAGTTGAAAGAAATTATGACAAAAGAAGATTTAAAAATAGTATTTTTCGGTACTCCGGAGTTTGCTGTGGAGAGTCTTGACGCCCTTGTGAGCAACGGATATAATGTTGAGGCTGTAGTGACTATGCCAGATAAACCGGCAGGCCGCGGCAAGAAATTAAAGATGAGCGACGTAAAAGTATATGCTCTCGAACATGAGATGGAGATTCTGCAACCGGAAAAGTTGCGTGATGAGGAATTTCTTGAAAAATTACGTAGTCTGAACGCTGATCTCTTCATAGTGATAGCCTTCCGCATGATGCCTGAAGTGGTGTGGGGGATGCCGCGTCTGGGGACGTTTAACCTTCACGCCTCCTTGCTCCCCAAATATAGAGGAGCAGCCCCGATCAACCATGCCATAATGAATGGTGATTCGGTGACGGGAGTGACCACCTTTTTCCTTACTCATGAAATCGACACCGGCGACATCATCACTCGCCGCGAGATTGAAATCGGGGAGGATGAGAATGCCGGAGAACTTCATGACAGATTGATGCATCTCGGAGCGGAGGAGGTGCTCGCCACCGTAGAGGCTATCATCAACGGCACACTCACCCGTCAGCCTCAACCTGAAGGTGAGTTTACTCCTGCTCCCAAGATTTTCAAAGATACTTGCAGGATTGATTGGAACCGTCCGGCTAAAGATATTCATAATTTTATCCGCGGACTGGCTCCCTATCCCGCCGCATGGTGCCAAATGATTGAAGTGTCGGGCAGACCGATAGATGTGAAAATAACTGCAACCCGATGTAAGGATATACCGGCAGATCTGACTCTGGAACCGGGGGAGGCAATCGTGGAGGGAAAGCACTTATATGCCGGTACCGCCACTGAACCGCTCGAAATACTTGAGATCCAGCCTGCAGGCAAAAAGTCTATGGCTGCATCAGCCTTTATCCTGGGCTATCATCCCGCCGAGTTCAAATCCTGAGATCACAGAGATGGATACAGCAAAAGATGTAGTGGCATGCATATTGGATGTATTGGCGGGGCACGGGGTGAAATACGTGGTATGCTCCCCGGGATCGCGCAACGCACCTTTATTGATTGCAGCCCGCTCACGCAAGAATCTGCATAAATTTATCGTTGTGGATGAACGTGCCGCCGGATTCATGGCTCTCGGCATCGCGTCGGTGACTCAACAACCCGTAGCCTTGATCTGCACGTCAGGTACGGCTTTACTCAACTATGCGCCTGCCATTGCCGAAGCGTATTATCAGGGATTGCCACTGATTGCCGTTACTGCCGACCGCCCGAAGGAATGGATAGATCAGGATGATTCGCAGACCCTGCGTCAGTTTGAAGCAATGGGGAATTACGTTAAGGGTAGTTATGACGTTTCAGACCGCGAGAAGAATGATTCCGGGCTATGGTACGTAAATCGCATAGCCAATGACGCAATGCTTACTGCTCTGCGTCCCAAGAGGGGACCGGTGCATATCAATCTGCGACTCTCGCCTCCGCTCAACGCGCTCGCGGATTCACCCTCTGACAGCAGATTTGCATCCAGAATTATAAGGGAGATCAGTTCGGAAGAAATCCCCGATAAAACTATAATCAAGGCACTTGCACGTCAACTTATACGGAAAAAGATATTAGTCACGGTCGGGTTTCACCTGCCGGATGCGACTCTCAATAAGGCTCTGCTCAAACTACGCAGGCATCCAAACGTGGTAATCATGGCAGAAACTATCTCCAATACTCATCTTCCGGTAGAAGATTATGCCGTGGATTCAGTATTAAGCAGTTTGCGCAAGGGTGAGCATCCCCACGCGATGCATCCTGACATTGCAATCAGCGTTGGAGGGGCCTTAGTATCGAGAATGCTGAAGGAGTATCTGCGAGGATGTGCCGGCGAAGGACTTGAACATTGGAGTGTCGGGGCTAATCATACCACCGTGGATCCCTTCCAATCCCTCTCCATGAGAATTGATGCTGATCCGGGTAGATTTCTATCGGTACTGTCGGCAGAGATGGCTCATCAGAAACATCTTGTGGAGAAAAATCCTGATCTATCGGACACGGAAGAGATGGAGGCATGGCAGAACGCTGCCGATTTCGGCGATTATTTCAGCAAGTTGAAGATGGAGGCGATCAAGCGCATCACTGATTATACCGACAGCCGGGAGTGGTCAGAACTCGTAGCCTTTAAAATTATATTCGAAAAATTACCTGCTGATTATAATCTATATCTATCAAACGGCACTTCTATCCGATATACGCAACTACTCCCCTACTCGCTGCCGCATGCCTCGTATTGCAATCGTGGAGTATCAGGAATAGAGGGCTCGACTTCTACCGCCGCCGGAGGAGCACTTACATATAATAACCGTTCGTTGCTAATCACCGGGGATATGTCATTCTCCCACGATTTGGGTGGATTGACGATAGCCTCACGCTATGATGCTCCGCTCGATATAATAGTAATGAATAATTGCGGCGGTGGAATCTTCAGGTTTATCGACAGCACCTCCTCACTTCCCGGTCGTGAGGAATACTTCTGCGCGGATCCGGAAGTAGATATCAAAGCAATCGCAGAATCATTCGGCTTTGAATATCACCGGGCTGATTCTGCGGAAAGTCTACGGAAAGTATTGACCTTATTCTACTCCTCAGCGAAGAAGACGCCACAAAGGAGATTACTTGAGGTGAGAGTTCCGGCAGAAGAGAGTGCAGTTATTCTCAAACAATTATTGAAATAATAAGGGGCGGCCTTTGCATCAGCCCGCACAGTAAATTTTAAGTATAAAACCATAAAACACAAAATAAAAATGTGGACCACAATTAAAAAATACACCGATATAATATTTGAGAAAAAGGAGGGTGTGGCAAAGATTACCATCAATCGTCCGAAAGTATATAATGCATTCCGTCCGCTCACCAATCAGGAGATGCTGGATGCCATGCGAATCTGCAGGGAAGATAACTCTATCCGAGTGGTGATTCTCACAGGTGCCGGTGATAAGGCATTCTGTTCCGGAGGCGACCAGCATTATAAAGGGCACGGCGGATATATCGACGAAGACGGTACTCCACGCCTTAACGTGCTCGACCTGCATAAGGCGATCCGCTCGCTTCCCAAGCCGGTGATCGCGATGGTGAACGGATATTCAATCGGTGGCGGTAATGTGCTGAATGTAGTGTGCGACCTTTCCATTGCATCTGAAAATGCAAGATTCGGACAGACCGGTCCGAAAGTGGGTAGTTTCGATGCCGGATTCGGCAGTTCATATCTGGCGCGTTGTGTTGGTCAGAAAAAGGCACGCGAAATATGGTTCCTCTGCCGGCAGTATACCGCTCAGGAAGCGTTGGAGATGGGGATGGTGAATGCTGTGGTGCCCTTCGAACGACTCGAAGAAGAGACAATGGAATGGTGTCGCGACATTATGAAGCGTTCGCCTCTTGCAATCAGAATGATCAAGCGTGCTCTCAATGCCGAACTTGATGGTCAGCACGGTCTTATGGAGTTTGCCGGTGACGCTACGCTGATGTATTACCTTATGGATGAGGCCCAGGAGGGTAAGAACGCATTTCTCGAGAAGCGGGATCCTGACTTCGATCAATTCCCGATGTTCCCCTAATCACACTGCGATATGAGACTTGCTATATGTCCGTATATGCTGAAGTTCCGGCAACCTGCCGGAACTTCACGTGGCGTACTGACAGAGAAACCTACCTATCTGCTGAAACTTTGGGATGAACGGGATCCGGAGGTTTTCGGTATAGGCGAGGCGGCTGTATTTCCGGGCTTATCGCCTGAAGCCGATCATCGTTATGAATATAAGTTGATTGAATTGCTCGCCAATATCGCAATCGGCCGTCCCACAGATCTGTCGCGTCATTCTTCCATTCAATTCGGATTGGAACAGGCACTGCGCGATTTCTCTTCGGGAGGTAAAGGTATGTATTTTCCATCCGAGTTTACTGAAGGTAAGAGTGAAATCACCATTAACGGTCTTATCTGGATGGGAAGCGAAGAGGAGATGCAGCAACGCCTGGAAGAGAAAATTGCCGCAGGATTCAAGTGCATCAAAATCAAGGTCGGCGCTATTGACTGGAATAAGGAATTGGGACTTGTGAAGTATATCCGCCGGAGATATTCCGCCGATGAAGTCACCATACGAGTGGATGCCAACGGAGGGTTTTCGATGGAGACCGTTCTGCCTAAACTCCGGCAGTTGGAAGAATTAGGCGTACATTCGATCGAGCAACCGATTCCTGCCGGCAATCCAGATCTGATGAGATTCCTGTGTGAAGTATCTCCGCTCCCCATCGCGCTTGATGAGGAACTGATCGGTGTCTGCGGAGAGGAAGCAAAACGCTACCTCTTAGATTATATACACCCGGCATACATCATTCTGAAGCCTGCTCTATGCGGTGGTTTTTCCGGAGCCGAGGAGTGGATTAAACTTGCTCAGGAGCGTGGCATCGGGTGGTGGGTTACTTCGGCATTGGAATCTAATGTGGGTCTGAATGCAATCGCTCAGTTTACCGGACAGTTGAATCCTTCCCTACCTCAGGGATTAGGCACCGGAGGATTGTTTGTAAATAACTTTACCTCACCCTTAGTGCTTGAAGGTGAACATCTCCGATACTCAACGGAGAACCCTCTGAGTTATCGCGAACAATTTAAAAGTCTGGACTGGAAAGATTAGTTTTTTACTCAATAGGAATAAGAACCAATTTATTTATGACAGACGAAGAACAATTCGATCTATACGCCGGATTTATCAACGAGTGGCTTGACTATGGGAATCAATTTTTTAAGGCTCAGACCTCCGGCTCGACGGGTGTACCGAAAAAGATTCAACTGTCGAGAAAAATCATGACAGAGAGCGCACAGCGCACTATCAGTTTTTTCGGTATAGACCGGAGTTGGCTCCTGCTGAGTTGTATCTCCGCAAAATATATCGGAGGGAAGATGATGGCAGTGAGGGCTTTAATTTCCCAAGCATCTCTTCGATGCATACAGCCATCCAATCATCCTTCTATTGAAGATGCTGTTAGATGGAAAGGGAATATTCTGATTGCAGTGGTGCCTTCGCAGATGTGGCATATTCTTTCAATCCCGTTTACAGAATCAGAAAAGAAACGCATACACTTCTTAATCGGCGGGGCTGCCATTCCTCCGGAATTGCGCAGGCAAATAGTAGAGAGCGGTGTGCAAGCATGGGAAACGTATGGTATGACCGAAACAGCATCACATATAGCCCTGCGGAAAGTGACGCAGCGGGATGAATACTTTCAAGCATTGCCCGGTATCACACTTTCCAAATGTGACAATGACACTCTTGCTATCTCTCTGCAGGATAATGTCAGGTTAGTAACCAATGATCTGGTGGAGTTTAATGGCGATGGCAGATTCAGGATTCTCGGAAGAGCCGACAATGTGATAATCACCGGCGGATTAAAAGTGATTCCTGAACTTCTGGAGCATAAAATCAGCCGCATACTCGCACAAGATTCCATCATGGCTGCGACTATCTCAGAAGTAATGGTTACCTCACGCCATGATTCTCTCTGGGGGGAGGCTCTCACCCTACTCGTGGAAATACATTCCGCGGAAGAGAATAATCAGGAGGAAATATGCGGAAAAATATATTGGTTGCTTCGCAAGCATTTCAAAACTCCGGAGAGTACACTGCAATCGCACGAAATTCCCAAACATATCGAGATTATATCGGCATTGCCCCGCACTGCCAATGGAAAACTTCAACGCAGACATACATATTGAAAGCACAAACAATTCTATGTATTTTTTATAAATAAATGGTTGCAGGATTCAGAAAAATGT
>CAMWSV010000047.1 GCA_947177015.1 uncultured Porphyromonadaceae bacterium | reverse complement strand
GTCGCGGACGGCACACCTCCATCACTCAATGATAATACTAAACTTATTTTATCTCATGATTTATTTCGTTGCGTATTTATCTTATTCGGTGAGATTGGCGGGTAGCACGGGCATGGCGCCTTGCTGAGTGCAGACGTAAGCCGAGGTCTCTACCGCTATGCGATGGGCTTCCTTCACATCTTTACCTTTGAGGATGTTGGATATGAATGCCGCTGTGAATGAATCGCCGGCTCCCACCGTGTCAGCCACCTCTACCTTGGGTGTGGGCTGGAATGATACATTGCCGGGAGTGAATACGTAACTGCCGTTGATGCCGCAGGTGAGGATAAGCATCTTCAGGTTATATTTGCCGAGAAGAATCCAGCACTTATCCTGAAGGTCGATGCCGGGATAGCCGAAGAGACGGCTTACAGTGACAAGTTCTTCGTCGTTGATCTTGAGCACGTTGCAACGCTCCATAGAGTCGGTGAGGATCTCTTTGGTGTAGAAACCCTGACGCAGGTTGACGTCAAACACGATGAGAGATTCCGGAGTCTCGGGCATCTCGTTGAGGAATTTCTCGATAGTCTGTCGCGACACGATGTTGCGCTGTGCAAGGCTGCCGAAGCAGACTGCCTTGGTGTGATGAGCCAAGTCTTCGAGTTCGGGAGTGTAGGGGATATTGTCCCACGCCACATTCTCCTTGATATCGTACATAGGCACGCCGTTGGAGTCGAGTTCCACCTGTACGGTACCGGTGGGATAGGGCACTTCGGCAAGTTTATAGTTAAGGTCTTTATGGCGGAAGTTAGAGATGATTTCTTCGCCCAAGGGGTCGGCGCCGACAGCGCTGACCACGCAACTGGGGAGTCCGAATTGCGATACGTGATAGGCGAAATTGGCGGGAGCTCCACCGATCTTCTTACCTTCGGGAAGGACGTCCCAGAGGGCTTCGCCCATACCTACTACCATATTGATATCTTTCTTTTCCATTTTATTTCCGGATTTTAAGGTGTGATTTTTTTTTGATTCTTTTGGAGAGGAGGGATCTTTTGATTTTTTGGGGGGATTAATCGGGATTTATCGGGATTAATCTCGAAATTAAGCGGGAGGAGGAGAGAGACCGGAGGGAGAGAGGATGCGGAGAGAGGCTTATGAGAGAGATGAGAAGGCTCAGGCTTTCTTGATTCTGGAGATGAAGTAGCAGAGATAGAGCACTCCGAGGGTCATTACGCCTACTGCGCCGGCGATGCCTACGGCATCCTGGGCGAAGCCCATGCAGAGGGGGAAGACTGTGCCGCCGAAGAGACCCATTATCATAAGGCCCGATACCTCGTTTTTCTCGTTGGGCTGACGATTGAGAGCCTGCGCGAAGATAACGCTGAACACATTGGAGTTGCCGAAGCCGATGCAGGCGATCGAGGCGAGCACCATCAACTGCGATGTTGCCACGAAGAGTCCTATCATACCCACCAGCATACAGACCACACTGAAGGCAAAGAATTTACGCGCCGACATTTTGGCGAGTATGTATGAGCCGGCAAGGCAGCCGCCGGTGCGGAAGTAGAAGTATATCTGAGTGCCTATGACGGCTTCCTCTACGCTGAGACCGAATCCGTTGATGAGTATCTGCGGAGCGAAGGTGTTGGTGCCCACGTCGATGCCCACATGGCACATGATGCCGATGAAGCAGAGCGCCACGAAGGGTATTCGGAGCAGCACGATACATTCCTTAAATCCGGTCACCTTGTCGGGGCGTTCCTCCTTGATGGGAGTGGCGCCGAGGATGGCGATGGAGAGGATGCAGACGATTGCGAAGATGGGGAAGAGCACTCTCCAGCCCATGCCGAGGGTAGGAATCAATGCGGCGGCGCCCCAAGCCATGAGATAGGGAGCCAGCAGCGAGGCGAGCGCCTTGACAAACTGACCGAAGGTGAGTGTCGAAGCCAGTCGCGCGGGATTGATCAGACCCGATACGAGGGGATTGAGCGAAGTCTGCATCACGGCGTTGCCGATACCGAGCAGCGAGAATGCACAGAGCATCGTGTAATAGCCCGAACCGAAGATGGGCACGATGAGCGATACGAGAGTGAGTATGAGCGAGAAAAGCACTGTCTTCTTACGCCCGATACGATTCATGAGGATACCGGTGGGCACCGCGAAGATCAGAAACCAGAAGAATACGAGAGAGGGGATGAAACCTGCCTGTGCGGCAGAGAGGTTGAGGTCCTCCTTCACGAAGTTGGTGGCGCTGCCCACGAGGTCTACGAAGCCCATCACGAAGAAGCAGAGCATCACCGGCACGAGACGCATCAGAGTGCCTGATGCCGAAGGATTCTGAGCGGTCTTATATTCCATTGCTATCAGATTTCTTGGTTAAATGGTTGATTTAATTTTATTTACTATATACTCTTACTTGTTTACCTACTTTTTACCTCTCTTATTTGGAAGCCACCTTTACGGGATATACCTTAAGCGATTTCAGCATGCCTTTGGCTGAGGGCTGGCTGAGAGTGAGGGTATTGTAGGGGGAGGTGGGGAATACGAGGTTGGTCATCACGAAGTGGCCGTCGGCAGAGAAAGCCTCCACGCTGGAGCGGTCGATGAAGATCCGGAGATTCCACACTTTGTTGTCGTTGCTGCGGGCGGGAGCCACGGTGACGCAGGGGAAGTTGTCGGAGAAGTCGGTGATGCCGCTCTTGGTGCGGTCCATCGAGAAGGTGTCGGCAGCGGGGTTGATTGTCATCACCACCTTTTCGCCCTGAGCGTTGGCGAGCGTGAGGGTCACCGGAGAGTTATCCTTTGTGTCGATGTTGCAGACGATTTCGCAGATGCCGTCATTCTCATCGGGAAGACGATAGGTTTTACCCTTGGCGGCGAGTTTTGCAGAATGATAGTCGATAGCCTTGCCGCGCACGGCATCCATCTCGGCAGCCGGAACTGAAGCGACGTATATTTCGCCGTCATTGGCACGGAAGAGCGCGATGTCGCGTGCGATTGAGTTGGCGGAACGATACTGGCGGGTGGGCACTTCGTTGGCATACTGCCAGTTGCTCATCCATCCGAGCAGCACGGTGCGGTCGGCGGGAGCGTTAGAGAATGATACGGCTGCGTAGTAGTCCTTGCCGTAGTCCATCCATTTGGTCACTTCGGGAGCGGTGTCGCATTTGAAGGTCTTGCCGTCGAAGTCGCCTATGAAATACTGTACGCCGGAACCGCCGAAGGGTGCGCCGGGATTGATATTGCAGATGAGGAGCCATTTCTTCTCGCCGGTGGGCATGCCGTCGGAATTAAGCACCGGGAGGTGGAGCAGATCGGGACATTCCCATACGCCGTCCTGTGAGCCGTAGCCCTTGCCGAATTTGCTTACGAGAGTCCACTCCTTGAGGTCTTTGGAGTTGAAAATAAGCATTTCGTGGTCGAGCGCGGAAGCCAATTCGAGCACCCATACATTATGCTCCGCATCCCAGAACATATTGGGGTCGCGGCTCTCATGCTCATAAGTGATGATGGGGTTGCCGTCATATTTCTCAAAAGTGTAGCCGCCATCTGTGGAGTAGGCGAGCGACTGTCGCTGAGTACGGGCGGCATTGGTGTAGATAGCCACTATTGCATCCTTGCCGAATCCGGCAGTGTTATCCTTATCCACTACGGCAGATCCGCTGAAGATAGTGCCCAGGGCATCACGGTCGACGCTCACGCCCTGCGGCTCCCAGTTTACGAGGTCTTTTGAAGTGGAGTGTCCCCAGGTCATGTTTTCCCACTTGCTTCCGTAGGGGTTCCACTGATAAGAGAGGTGCCACACACCATCCTTGTAATACATGCCGTTGGGGTCGTTCATCCATCCCCATACGGGAGTGTGGTGATAGAGGGGGCGATATTTCTCAACGTTGGTGGTGTCGAAGGTGTCCGAAATCTTCATCTCCTTGGTCCATACGGCATCGTGAGTGTCGCGCACGGATGAGCGGCCGGTGTCGCACGTCACGTCGAGGACGATATTCTTTCCGCCGCGATCGCTGATGAGCAGGGGCACATAATAATCGACTTTATTATCGGCAAGGGTTATATTGAGAGTTTCATCGAGTTTGCCGTCGCTGAGCACGCGGATATGCGCCATCGGGGCACCCTCCTGCACGGGGAGGAGGAGATACTTGCCGCTGTCAGCCACAAGGCGTACTATAGAGTTATCGGCAGAGAGATGACTCACGGTGAAGTCGGCTCCGTCTGCCATAGCCATCGCCGGAATCGCTGACATGATAAGTCCGTAGATTATTCTTTTCATTTGCGTTTAGTATTTTGTTTTTAAATTTTTCATGGATGAGGAGAGGTGGAGAGAGAGGCGGAGGAGAGAAAAATTAAACTTAACCCTTATGAAGAACTACATTTCAGAAGTTCAAGACAGAACCATGTTTCAGAACTGCTTTATAGAACTAAAATTACAACTAACTTTCGGAAGCAAATTTATATAATGCCTGATAATTAGTGCAAAATAAATGTTGCAGCGGCAGTAAATATTGATACAATGCAACATTTCCACTATCCTACGCAACAAAAATTCCATCATGCTCCCTGACTTTCACCGACTCCCCGAGGCCCGCCTCACACTATCCGCGCCGCAGCAGCCCCTGAAGCGATAAAAAAACACCCGAGGGCAGAGTAATAACAACCGGATGCGATGTAAAAACACTGAACAAGATATGTTGTAAAACACCTTGTCGGCTTTTTAGGATTTATTTATTAATTTTGTATTCGGCTAAGATAAATCTGCTGCCATTTTCCAATTTTTACTTATCAAATTTATGAGAACACGCTCATTAAGGCTGTCAAACCTACCGCATACACCCCGGCTTCTATCAGAATCCATAGCCCGGCTGAGACCGCGTCTTAAATCACACCTCGCACGGCTCCTCGTGTGCGGCATGACTCTGGCAACGCTGCTGCTTGCCTCCTGCTCGCATGAGAAGCGCGTCAAGGTCGGGGTATCTCAGTGCAGTTATGATGACTGGCGACTCAAACTCAACGAAGAAATGCAGCGCGAGAATCTGCTGCATGAAAACCTTGATCTCGAAATTCGTTCGGCATACG
Source organism: uncultured Porphyromonadaceae bacterium (assembly GCA_947177015.1). Classification (GTDB taxonomy): domain Bacteria; phylum Bacteroidota; class Bacteroidia; order Bacteroidales; family Muribaculaceae; genus Lepagella. The sequence goes on along the minus strand of CAMWSV010000047.1, from coordinate 7,390 downwards.
ATGATCCGGCGCGTCAGGTGGAGGATATACGCCACTTCATCAATGAGGGGGTCGATGTGATAGTGACCTCGCCGCAAAATGACACTAATCTCAACCAAGTACTCGCCGAGGCACGCTCGAAAGGTATCAAGATAATCGACTTCGACCGCCTCCCCTCGACGGAATGTTATGATATATATGTGGGAGCCGATAACGAGAACTTGGGGCATGCCGCCGCCAAATATCTTATCGAGCGCCTCCCGGAGGGTGCGCACTTCATCGAGATAATGGGGTCGAAGGGTTCTACTCCGGCAGGCGAACGCAGCCGGGGCTTCCGCAAGGCACTCGCCGAATCGGGCAAAATGGTGCTTCTGGACACGGCACGCGCCGACTGGACCACACCGCAAGCCGAACGCGCCGTCGACTCCCTGCTGCGGCTTCACCCCGAAGTGGACGCCATCTTCGCCCATAATGACCGCATGGCCATCGGCGCGGCGCGTGCCGCCCGCAAGGCGGGTCTGCAGCAGGTGATGGTGGCAGGTATCGACGCCGTGCCCGAAACCGGCATCAAGGCCGTGGCTGACGGCGAAATCGATGTCACATTCACCTACCCCACTGCCGGAAAGGAACTCATCGAACTCGCCATGAAAGCCGCCGCCGGAAAGGAGGTCTCCGATGAATTCATACTATCCTCGCTGCAACCGGTGGATAAATCCAACGCCAAAATATTGCTCGAACTTTCCGAATCGATCAACGATGAGAAGTCCAAAATCACTTTCCTGCAGGACCGCATCAACCATTTCTCTTCAATCCATACGCTGCAGCGCACACTGCTGATAGGCGCCATAGCATTAGCCGTGCTGCTCGCCGGATTACTCTTCTTCATAATGCAGGCATACCGGCAGCGCCGGCGAGCGCAGGCAGCCCTCGCCGAGCGCAACCAACTGCTATCGAATCAGCGCGACGAACTGGAATCGCTCAATAAGCGGCTGCAGGAGGCCACACAGTCGAAGTTGCGTTTCTTCACCAACGTCTCTCACGACCTGCGCACACCCCTCACCCTGATATCCGAACCTCTCGCCACAATCGGCGAAGCCGGAAATCTGACTCCGCGCCAGCAGACTATGCTGCAACTCGCCGAGAAGAATGTGCTGATTTTGCGACGCCTTATAAATCAGATCCTCGACTTCCGCAAGTTTGAAGACAGCCGCCTGCATCTCTCGCTCACCGAGGGGGATATGCGCCGGAGTCTGCTCTCCTGGAGCGAGGCGTTCCTCCCGCTGGCACGCAGGCATTATATCACTTATAAGGTCAATATCGACCTTCCCCAGCCGACAGAGATGGCTTTCGACGCCGAAAAGATGGAGCGCATCTTCTTCAATATTATGGGAAATGCCTTCAAATATACCCCCGATAACGGCAAGATAAGCGTGAATGCCTCCACCGACGGCAAATCCCTCACCTTCTCGATATCCAACACCGGCAAGGGGATAAAGAAGGAAGACCTCGGCCATATATTCGAACGCTTCTATCAGGCGCATCAGATCACTCCCCAAGGCTCTGGAATAGGGCTGGCACTGGTGAAGGCTTTCACTGAATTGCATCAGGGCACGGTGAGTGTTACCTCCGAACCGGACAGGGAGACTATCTTCACCGTCAGCATACCCGTCAGCCATACCGACAAGAGGAGCGATGCCGACCTCGCCACTGACCGCCAACGCAGCATAAATACCGAATTTGCCGAGATTCTTGAGAGCACCGTGCAGGCAGCCTCTCCGGTGGCGAAGAATATCGTGCCGGCAGGCACACCCGGCGACACGCCCGATACCCCTGCAGCAACCGGCGAAGAGGAATCAGCGCAGCCGCAGGATTCGGATAAACGCACGCTGCTAATAATCGATGACACCCGCGATATGCGCACATTGCTCCGCTCGCTCCTCGAAGATGAGTATAACATCATCGAGGCTGCCGATGGCAAGCAGGGGATACGTCTGGCATCGAAGTATAGTCCTGACCTCATCATCTGCGATATGATGATGCCGGAGATGGACGGCATGGAGTGCTGCCGGCGTATCAAGGAGGAGATTTCCACAAGCCACATCCCGGTGCTGATGCTCACGGCGTGCAAACTCGATGAGCAGCGTGCCGATGCCTACGAAGCGGGAGCCGACGGATTTATCTCGAAGCCGTTTAATAATAATGTGTTGCGGGCGCGTTGCCATTCCTTGCTGAGCAACCGTATGCGTCTGAACCAGAATCAGATCATGCCGCGCAAAAACAAGAGCAACGCCGCCGGATCCGCTCCCTCCGCGCCGCGTATGCACGCCACCGATAAATCGACTGCCGCCACCACATCTAAAACGGCTAAGACTCACGCCGCCGACCCGATGGCTCTGGAGAATGAATTCTACAGGAAGTTTATCGAAATCGTGGATGAAGAACTCTCCAATGCCGATATTTCAGTGGAGGAGATCGGCAGCCGTCTCGGATTGAGCCGCGTGCAGTTCTATCGCAAGATAAAAGCCATCACCAACTTCTCGCCCGTAGAACTTATCCGCATACGCCGCCTCAACGAGGCATACCGCCTGCTGACCTCGACCGAAAAGACAGTATCTGAGATAGCCTACTCCACCGGCTTCTCCAATCCCGGCTACTTCACCAAATGCTTTAAGGAGCAATTCGGCGAACTCCCCGCCGACCTCCAGAAACGCACCTCAAAACTTAAATAACCGGAATCCTCCAATATCTTAATTTCAGAATTGAAAGGGAGCAAAGAAAGCAAAGTATAGAAAAAGTATAGAAAGGGAGTAAAGAAAGGGAGTAAAGAAAGGGAGTAAAGAAAGGGAGTAAAGAAAGCGGGATTTATCTCCAATATCTCCAATAAAAAAAGGCTCATTGCTATGTAGCAGTGAGCCTTTTTATTCGGATTGAAGAAAACCTTTATCGGATGATAACCTTGCTGACGTTGCGTCCCTGACGGCGGATATAGATGCCCGGAGCAGGATCCGCTACGCGTACGCCCTGAAGATTATAGTATTCCACTTCCGCGTCTGCATCGTTGCCGACAGCATCTATGCCGGCGATGACACCATGCTGACCGCTTGATGTATATACACCCTCATGAATGAAAGGCATATCGGAGGTCTGAGTGCCCGCATTGTTGTGGAAGATGATCATTGTCTGGGGGGTGAAGTCATTGAGAGTAGCCACGTGGTAAGTCTTACCGCCGATTACGGCTGTCTCAGTAACCTTCTTGCCGGGCCATGCACCGTGATGCTTCTCCTCGCCGGTCCAGGTATAGACGTAGACATTGTCCCAGCGGCTCTCGCTGTTGTCGAAGTAAGCCACGTAATTGTTGGGCTTGGCAATCTTGGTGTAGGTCACGCTGCCGGTCTTGGTATCCTTACCGTTGGTGGCGCTCCATGTCACGGTGACGCTCTCCCCTTCAGCCATGTTGTCGCCGAGAGTGAAATTAGCGGTTGTGGTGAAATTCTTCTGCGCGCCGTTGCCGATCTTATACCATGCGGAAGTGGCGTTGCGTGCCGAGACGGTCACGTCGATCTTGCCGAAGAATGTGCCGCCGTTGGGCGAGAATGAAACGCCGGGCACTTTAGGCGCGTTGATATTGATATTGTCAAGTTTCTTGGCGGAATCCCCACCGTTATACTCGAAGAATGTATCCTCGGTGATGCCGGTGATGTCGCCGGTCTGGGCGTTGCCGTTATTGAAGATTACGTTTACGGATTCTATCGCATCCACTGTGATTGAATAGAAGGTCTTACCATCGATTTCAACGGTATCGTCGAGCACATTGCCGGGCCATGCGCCGTTAGGTTCGATCTTATTGCCGGAAGCATCCTCGCCCCATATATAGGCATGGGGAGCCGAGGGGGCGGTGACGTAGATAGTGACTACGGCGTTGGGATCCACCTTCTTATATGCAGCCTTGCCGGTGAATTCCTTGCCGGCGGCATCTTTGGCACCCCAGGTCACGGTGACACTCTCGCCATACTGCATGCCTGCTCCTACGGTGAAGGTCTTGGTCTGTCCCTTGCTGATGTTGACCTGAGCCTGCGAACCGATCTTATACCAGCCGGAAGCGGCTTCCTCGCTGAGCGATGCGCTCACGCTGAGGGTCTCGGTCTTGAATGAAGAACTCCCCGGAGTGAGTTTCACAGCCGGGTCGCCGATAGCGTCGGCGGCAGTGTAGTATTCAGTGGTGCCGGGGTCAGCAAAAGTGACTGCGCCGCCATGGCTCACAGCCTTGGTATTGTAGATAAACTTGCCGTCGACACCTACAGTCTTGCTCGTGCCCTTCCAGTCCTTGACGAGCACACGGAGTTGGCCCTGATTGGAGGGGGCGTTGACAGTGATCGAGCCACCGCCGGTATAGGTCTGGCCGGTGATGATATCTGTATATGTGCCGGCGGGAACGTTGCTGAAGGTAGCGCCGCCGTTGATGGCTACCAATGCGTAACTATCCTTATAGGCGCGCTTGAAAGCGAAGCCACCTTTGGCGCTGCAGCCGTCGAATGTATACTGACCCTTGCGGAGGGCAGGCACGGCGGCACGGATCTGGTTGAGGCGGATGATGTGCTGAGCGAGGTCGGCATTAAGAGTCTTTGCCACGTTACCCTCGGCAGTGAACTTGCCGAAATCCTCAGCCTCAACCTTGCCTTTGAGGTATTCGCCGAAGTATGCGCGTCCGGAATTGACGAGAGCCAGACCGGGACCTTCGTCGATGGTCTTACCCTTCTGGAATTCAACTTCCGAACCGTAATACAGACACGGGATACCGCGGAACGTAAACATCAGTGATAGATTTTCAGCCCACTGAGCGGTGCCTCCCGGGAAGCGGATACCGTCGTTGGGACCCGGGCTGTAGTCGTGCGAGTCGACATACACCACATTCCATGAGGCATCGTTGTAGAAATGGTCGCCCTGTTTGGCGATATTCACCGCCTGCCCGGCATTGTTGAAGTTATAGTGCATCGGGAAGTCGATGACATTGAAGCCGGATGCCTGTGAATAGTCGGGTTCATGCCAAGCGCCGTTCTGCATGAATACGTTCTTGGAGTTGTGTACGGTGGCGGGATCCTTCTCGCAAGTGAGCATGTTGCCGAGCGGGGCTGCGCCTTCGGGCACCACCTGCTTTGCCCACCATGCGGCGTCATACTGCTTCCACTCCTTGACGAGGGCATCGGGCGACTTCCAGGTATAGTAGTGGCTTGAGAGGAGGTGCTGGTCGCGATATACAACACTGCCGTAGCGTGCGCAGCATTCGCCAAACATATAGAATGGAGCATCCCCCTTACGGGCGCTCTTATACTTCTCGCCCAATTCCACGAATCTGGGGATGAAGGCTGAGTTGAATGTGAGCGGAGCGATGTGGCCGGTAGTATCGATACGGAAGCCGTCGACACCCATCTTGATGAAATTCTCGTAGCAACTTACGATATAGTCCACCACGGCGGGGTTCTCGGTGTTGAGGTCTACGCAGTCGCCCGCGATCTGCCCCCACCAGCGGGAGGGGACGTCCCAGTCCCATGCATTGGATACGTGGTGCCAGTAGTTGTTGGTGTCGTGGTTCTGGCCGTCGGTGTTCTTAAGATATTTGAAGCGCTCCGAATATTGTGTCTTCGAGCCCTCGTTGGGGAGATTCCAGTACTCCTTGCCGCCGAGTATGTCTGTGGGGATGAGGGCTGCCTCGATATTGGCTTGATTGCGGATCTGCTGAGAGCGATCGAAGAGTTTGCATAATTTATCCTCGCCGAAGTTGCCGGTATGCTGGAGCACTATGTCGAGGATAATCTTGATATCCTTATCGTGGGCGGCCTTGATGAGATCTTCAAACTTGACATCCTTGGCGGAACCCCACTCCTTGCGACTCTCATATCGGAGGTCGACCTTTGAGAAGTCCATGGCATGATAGCCGTGATAATCGAATCCCGAGGCGTTCTGCACGATGGGGGTGATCCAGATGGCAGTGAAGCCGAGAGCCTTGATATAATCGAGTTTTTCAATCAGTCCGGCGAAGTCACCGCGCCAGGCGGGGTCGTTGTTCTGAACCTGATTTTGAACGCCGTCCCAGCAGAGTACGTTATTCTTAGGGTCGCCGTCATAGAAACGGGTGGTGATGGCGAAGTATATTGTCTCGTCGCGGAAATCACTTCGATCTCCTACGAAAGCCGCGTTCGCCGAGTTGAAAGCCGTGGCTGCGAGCAGACCCGCGGCAAAGAATCCTTTTAAGCGATTCATGGTTAATTTGATAAGTAATTAAAAAGTAAGTATGAATTTAATTTATTAAGCCTCAGCCGAATAATGAGTTTTCCCGGTTATTGAGTTTTTTCAATGAGTATAAGGGGGGGCAACCGGCTGCTTATATATGATAAAATTTCCTTGTAAAATTAACTATTTTCTCCCTCATATTCAATCAAATCCCTTATAATTTAATCTTTTTTAACATTTATCGGGTGTGGAGTGGGGGAGGGAGCGGAACGCGCCGCCGAGGCAGCAGCGAAGCGATGCCATAGATGCATACGAGCAGAATAACTATGGCAGCCGAGGCGGGCACATTAAGCATCCACGCGAGCCATAAGCCCCCGATACACCCTGAGAGCGACATGCACGTAGACAGCAGCATCAGCGGCAGATAGCGGCGGGTGAAACGTTCGGAGATGAGTTGCGGCAGCGACACGAGCGACATAAGGAGCATAATACCTATCATGCGGATGGTGAGCACGATCGCCACCCCGGTGAATACGGTCATGATGAAAGTGATGGTCTCTGCCGGCAGATGCCGCGTGCGTGCGAAGTCCGGATCGAAACTTACGGTGACTATGAGCGGAAAGAATATCAGATAGAAGAGGAGCAGAGCCACGTCATAGATTCCGAATATCCAGAGGTCGGTCTGCGTTATGGTGAGCACGTTGCCGAAAAGGAATGTATTGAGTTCGGGCACATAGCCATCCGTCATGAATATGAAGAGTATACCCAAAGCCATACCCAACGCCCATATCACGGCGATAGCCGAATCGCGGCGCGCGCCGGCACGGCTGAGACGATCCACTCCCAACGCTCCGCCCACGGCGAAGACCGCCGCCATAGCCATCGGCGACCATCCGAGGTAATATCCCAAGCCCAGTCCGCCGAAGCAGGCATGGGTGATCCCTCCCGAGATAAACACCATGCGGCGGGTGACGATATACGTGCCTATCATGGCGGAAGCGATCGATATGAGTATAACGCCTGTCATGGCGTTGAGCATAAATGTGAGCATCTTCTTTTATATAATTTCTTATATATATCCTCTTTTATATAATTTCTTATATATATCTTCTTTTAATATATCTTCTATATATATCTTCTATATATATCTTCTTCAAGGTATATCTTTACGGCTTCGGGAAGT